>NZ_JBFAXL010000031.1:0-107491 GCF_040680795.1 Streptomyces sp. NPDC051976 | reverse complement strand
TCTAACGCTACGGCCCACCCAGAGATCTAGACTCTCGTTTTAACACTCTCTCCCTACCCGACGCTCTTCCGTACTTGAGCCGTCACCGCTCACCCAAGCGGGGCGGGGTACGGCGGCCTGTGGGGGGCCGCCGTACCCCGCCCCATCAGCGCATTGGATGGGAGAGCGCTCTCCCACCCATGGTATAACTGCACCATGACGAGCAGCCGTCCTGCCGGGCCACGCCTGCCCACCCTGGAAGACGTCGCGCGGTCCGCGGGCGTGTCGCGGGCGACGGTGTCGCGCGTGGTCAACGGGACGCGCAACGTCGACCCGGAGATCCAGAAGATCGTCCAGGACGCGGTGGCCGCCACCGGCTATGTGCCCAACCGCGCGGCGCGTTCGCTGGTGACGCGGCGCACCGACTCGGTCGCGCTGGTCTTCTCGGTACCCGATCACCACGCCGCCGACGACCCGTTCCTCGGGCAGGTGTTCAGCGACCCGTTCTTCGGCCGGATCGTGGGCGGACTGCTCACCGTGCTGCGCCCGCGCGGGGTGCACCCGGTGCTGATGCTCGCCGACTCCGAGGACGCGCGGCGCGCGCTGGTGAACAACCTGCGCCAGGAGCACATCGACGGCGTGGTGCTGGTGTCGATAGCGCCGGGTGACCCGCTGCCGTTCCTGCTGACCGAGGCGGGGCTGCCGACAGTGCTCTTCGCCCGGCCCGCCACGCCGATCCCGATCAGTTATGTCGACGTCGCCCAGCAGGCGGGCGCGAAACTCGCCGCCGAGCATCTGCTCGCGCGCGGCTGCCGCCGGATCACCACCATCGCCGGCCCGTACGACTCCCCCGCGGGCCAGGACCGGCTGGCGGGCTTCCGCGAGGCGATGGCCGAGCACGGCTACGCGTATGTGCCGAGCGTCGAGGGCGGCTTCACCCAGCAGGGCGGCGAGCAGGCGATGAAGGAGCTGCTGTCCCAGCACCCCGACACCGACGGGGTGTTCGTCGCCAACGACCTGATGGCCCAGGGCGCCCTGCTGGTGCTGCGCGACCAGGGCAGGCGGGTGCCCGAGGACGTGGCGGTCGTCGGCTTCGACGACAGCAGCGCCGCGCTGGCCTCCAGGCCGCTGCTCACCACGGTCCGCCAGCCGGTCGAGGACATGGCCGCCGAGATGGCGCGGCTGCTGATGGCGCTGATCGACGACCCGGCGCAGCAGACGCGTTCGGTCATCTTCAAGACCACCCTGGTCCGCCGCGCGTCGGCCTGAACTCCGGGGTGCCCCGCGTTACTTCACGTCGTCGTGCTGGACGGTGATGGCCGTGACCACGAAGCCGTCGCGGGCCAGATAGCGGCCGGAGAAGTGCGCCAGACGCAGTTCGTCGGTGAGCAGCGGGCCGGGGACGAGCAGGCGGGCGGTGTAGCCGCCGTGCCCGGGGTCCTCGGACTCGTCCGGGGTGAAGAGGAGTTCGGCGGACTTGAAGTCGAGCATCCGGCGGTGGAAGGGATACCACGCCTTGTAGACCGTCTCCTTGGCGCTGAACAGCAGCCGGTCCCAGCGGACTTGGGGCGCCTGCGCGGTGAGGGCGGCGAGGGAGGCACGCTCGTGCGGGGTGGCGAGGATGACGTCGAGGACGCCGTCGGGCAGCGGCCCGTGCGGCTCGGCGTCGATGCCGAGGGTGAGGATGTCGGGGGTGCGGGCGACGGCCGCGGCGCGGTATCCGTCGCAGTGGGTGATGCTGCCGACGACGCCGTCCGGCCAGATCGGGGCGCCGCGCTCGGTGTCGCGCAGGATCGGTCCTGGCGGGATGCCCAGCGCGGAGAGCGCTGTCCGGGCGCAGGCGCGTCCGGCGGCGTATTCGGCGCGCCGCTTGGCGACGGCCTTGGCGACAGCTCCGGCCTCCTCGGGGAAGAGCGGCGCGTCGTCGAGTTCGGCGCCGTAGGCCGCCCGGGTGCTGACGGCCGCGGGCACCACGTGCTCGATCACCGGCGGACTCCCTGCCGTCCGGCGAGGATGCGCCGCGGTCCCGCGGGGCCGCTCTCGCGCCGCCCCCACTCGCGGGGGTAGCCCAGCGAGACCTCGGTGAAGCGGACGCCGTCGCGGCGGATGATCCGCGGGATGTGCAGATGCCCGTAGACGACCTCGGTGGCGCGGAAGCGGGTGTGCCACTGCTCGGTCTGCTCGGTGCCGCACCACAGGGCGAAGGACGGGTAGCGCAGGATCGCGGTGGGTTCGCGGTGCAGCGGGAAGTGGTTGGCGAGCACGGTGGGCAGCGAGGGGTCGAGCGCTTCGAGGCGGCGCTCGGTCAGCGCGACGCGGGCGCGGGACCAGTCGTCGATGCCGGGGTACGGGTCGGGGTGCAGGAACCGCTCGTCGCTGCAGACCACACCGAGCTCCGTGGAATGGGCGAGGGCGGCTTCCTTGGTGGTGGCGCCGGGGGTGCCGTCGCGCCACGTGTAGTCGTACAGCAGGAACATGGGGACGACGGCGACCGGGCCGGTCTCGCCCTCCCACAGCGGATAGGGGTCCTCGGGGGTGAGGACGCCGATCCGGCGGATCTCGTCGACGAGGTGGTGGTAGCGCGCCTCGCCGCGCAGCTGTACGGGGTCGGAGGTCGGGGTCCACAGCTCATGGTTGCCGGGCAGCCAGATGACGGTGGAGAAGTGCTGCTTGAGGGTGGTGAGCGCCCAGATGATGTCGGAGAAGGTCTCCCCCACGTCACCCGCGACGATCAGCCAGTCCTCGTCCGTTTCCGGCCGCAGCCGCTCCACGATCAGCCGGTTGGCCGGGTAGCCGACGTGCAGGTCGCTGATCGCGAGGAGCTGCGGGCCGCCCGCGCCGGTGCCGGTCAACGTGCGTCGGCCCGTCCGCGTACCCGCCCGCGGGCGGGTGTGCGCACCGGCCCCTGTCCGCGTCCCCGCATTCGTATATGCACAGATCGAATTCTCCCAGACACCGTCGGTCGGCACCGGGATTTCCCGCGACGGACCGCCGTGGCGGGCGTGGCGCCGGTCACGTACGGCGCCACGCCCGATGGCGGTCAGTCGCGGTCGACGAGGACGGCGCTGCCCTGCCCGACGCCGACGCACATGGTGGCCAGGCCCCTGCGGGCGCCGGTGCGGTGCATGCGGTGCAGCAGGGTGGTGAGGATACGGGCGCCGGAGCAGCCGAGGGGGTGGCCGAGGGCGATGGCGCCGCCGTCGGGGTTGACCAGCTCGGGGTCGACGCCGAGTGCGCGGACCGAGGCCAGCGCTTGGGCGGCGAACGCCTCGTTGAACTCCGCGGCGTCCAGGTCGTCGACGGTGCGGCCGAGGCGGGCCAGGACGCGGCGGGTGGCGGGGACCGGCCCGATGCCCATCACGTCGGGGTGGACTCCGGCGCTGGCGCCCGCGGCGTAGCGACCGAGGGACTCCAGGCCGAGCTCGCGCAGCGCGTCCTCGCTGACCAGCAGGAGCGCGGCGGCGCCGTCGTTCATGGGTGAGGCGTTGCCCGCGGTGACGGTGCCGGTGCCGTCCTTGCGGAAGACCGGCTTGAGGGCGGCCAGGCGTTCCGCGGTGGTGTCCTCGCGGATCGACTCGTCCTGGCTGACGACGACGCCGTCGGGCCTGGTGACGGGGAGGATCTCGGCGTCGAAGAGGCCGTTCTTGCGGGCGGCGGCGGCGTTGCGGTGGCTGCGCAGCGCGAACGCGTCCTGGTCCTCGCGGCTGATCCCGTGGCGCACGGCGACCTCCTCCGCGGTCTCGCCCATCGACAGCACGCCGTGCAGCGCGGGCATCCGCTCGTTGGTGAGCCGCCAGCCGAGCCGGGTGTCGTAGGTCTGCAGGGTGTGCGGCAGCGCCTCGTCGGGGCGCGGGAGGACGAAGGGGGCGCGGCTCATCGACTCGGAGCCGCCCGCCAGGACGATGTCGGCCTCACCGGCGGCGATCATCCGGGCGGCGGAGGTGACGGCCTCCAGTCCCGAGGCGCACAGCCGGTTGACGGTGGCGCCGGGGACGCTGTCGGGCAGTCCGGCCAGGAGTACGGCCATCCGGGCCACGTTGCGGTTGTCCTCGCCCGCCTGGTTGGCGGCGCCCCAGTAGACGTCGTCGACGCGGGCCGGGTCGAGCTGCGGGACGGTGTCGAGCAGGCCGCGAAGGACGGCGGCGGCCAGGTCGTCGGGGCGCACGGTCGACAGGGCGCCGCGCAGTCGGCCGATGGGGGTGCGGCGGGCGGCGGCGAAGTGGACTGGGCGCATCGCGTGCTCCTCGTGGCGTGGCGGTGACAAGCGCCCCGCGGGTCGCGCGGGGGCGGGCGGCGGCGGTGGGTGGGGCCGCCACCCCGCAAACTAGCACTGCAAGTTTCGTCGGGCGAGGGTCCACCGCGCCCGCGGGGTCAGCGCGCGGCGCCGTCTCCTTCGTACACCCGCAGCAGCAGCGCGTGCAGGACCGCCCGCTCCTCGGTGCCGAGGGGCGCGAGCACCGCGTCCTGGACGGCCTCGGCCCGCCCGGTGAGCCCGGCGAGGGCGGCGGCGCCCGCGGGGGTGAGGGTGACCCGGACCCGCCGCCGGTCGGCGGGGTCGCGGGAGCGCTCGACATGTCCGCGGACGGCCAGTTCGTCGAGCACCTTGACGATGTCGCTGGGGTCGATGTCCAGGCGTTCGGCGAGTTCGCGCTGCGCGTGCGGGCCGAAGTCGGCGAGGGCGGCGAGCACCGCCATGTGCCACAACCGCAGTCCCTGGTCGCCCAGTTCGGCCGCGAGCCGGCCACGCGCGGTCTTGCCGGTACGCGACAGGAGGTACGTGGTGAGCGCGGTGAGCGTCGGCGGTGTCCCGTTCATGGGGCCTATTGTAGGCTGAGACCAATGATGGGTGCTCACCTACTAATATCCGGTGCGGCCCCTACGCCTCCCCGACCCGAGAGGTCCGCCATGGACGCGCTCCACCCCCGGCTGCTGGTCAGCCGGTTCGCCGACACCTTCCGCTTCTACGACGCTGTCCTGCCGCCGCTGACCGGCGCGCGTCTGACGCGTGGCACGGCGCAGGGGCCGTACGCGAGCTGGGACGTCGACGACCAGGGGGTGCTGATGCTCTTCGACCGGGCGGCGATGGCCGCGGTCGTCGGCACCTCGGGCCTCCCCGGGCGGGCGGCGCCCGCCCAGGACGGCGCCATGCTGGTCAGCCGGGTCCCGGACGTGGCCGCGGCGTACGACCTCTGCCTGCGGCACGGCGCCGAGCCCGTCACCGCCCCCGCCGACCGCCCCGAGTGGGGTCCCGGGATGCGCACCGCGCACCTCCGCGACCCGGACGGCACTCTGCTGGAGTTCCAGTCGTACTGAGGACCGCCGCGACCGCCCTCGCCGTCACCCGGGGGCGAGGTGGCCGAGCTTGTCGGGGTTGAGGACCGCGAACACCCCGTGCACGAGGCCGTCTTCGCGGATGTCGAACAGGGTGACCTGCTCCCGGCCGTCGAGGGCGAGCCGAAGTGCGGGCTGGCCGTTGGCCTCGGTGAGGCGCAGGTCCTCGAAGGAGTACCGCTCCAACAGGCCGGTGACGAAGGCCAGGACGCGCGCACGGCCGACGACCGGGCGCAGCGCGGCGCGCACCTTGCCGCCGCCGTCGTTCCACGCGACCACGTCCTCGCTGAGCAGCGCGGTCAGCCCTTCGAGGTCGCCGTCGCGGGCGGCGTCGATGAACCGGCTGACGAGCAGGGCGTGTTCGCGCGAGGGGGCGGCGCCCGACCTGCCGGTGCGCGACGCACTTGGGCGCGAGTCGCCGCCGCCGACGCGCTCGTCCGCCAGGCGCTTGGCCGCCCGGTGGTGGAGCTGGCGGCAGTTGGCGGGCGTGGTGCCGACGATCTCCGCGAGGGTGTCGTAGGGCAGCTCGAACGCCTCGCGCAGCACGAACACCGCACGCTCGGGCGGCGTCAGACGCTCCATCAGGTGCAAGGTGGCGTAGGCGAGGGTGTCGCGCAGCTCCGCCGTGTCCAGCGGGCCGACGCTCCGGCTGTCCACCGGTTCGGGCAGCCAGGGGCCGACATACGCCTCGCGCGTGACCCGGGCGGAGCGGAGCTGGTCGAGGGCGAGCCGGGAGACGACGGTGACCAGGAAGGCACGCGGCTCGCGGACCTGTGTGGTGTCGGTCCGCGTCCAGCGCAGATACGCCTCCTGGACGATGTCCTCGGCGTCCCACATGCTGCCCAGCAGCCGGTAGGCCAGGCCCGTCAGCAGCGGCCGGTACTCCTCGAAGACCGCGGCCGGTGTGCCGGTGGTGACGGCCGCCATGGGTCAGTCGGCCGCCGGCCGCGGGCGGCGGCCGTGGAGGCGTTCCAGCTCGCGGCGGTCGCGCTTGGTGGGGCGGCCGGCGCCGCGGTCGCGCAGGCCCATGGCGAGGACGTCCTCGCGTGGCGGCGGCGGGGGGCTGTTGTCGATGAAGCACTCGGCGGCGATCGCCGCGCCGACCCGCTTGTTGAGCAGCCGGGAGACCACGACGATCCGCTCGCGGCCGTCGTGGTGCAGCCGTACCTCGTCACCGGGCCGTAGCGCCTGCGCGGGCTTGACCCGCTCGCCGTTGACGCGTACGTGGCCTGCCCGGCAGGCTGCCGCGGCGAGCGCGCGCGTCTTGGTCAGGCGTACGCCCCAGATCCAGGCGTCGACCCGCACGGTGCCGCCCGTGGTGCTCGCGCCGCCACCGCCGCCGCCCGTGCCCGGCGTTCCCGCCTTCGCCGCCTTGCCCGTGTTTCCCGCCATGCCCCGAGCCTACGACCCGCCCGCCCCGGTGAGCGAGCGGATAGCGGGCGGGTCGCGTCAGGGCCGGGGGCACGGTCCGGCAGGTCAGCGGCCGAGCATCGCGCCGCCGTTGACGTGCATGATCTGCCCGGTGGTGTAGGCGGCCTCGGGCGCGGCGAGGTGCTTGATGGCCGCGGCGATCTCGCTGGGCCGCCCGCCCTGGCCGGTGAGGGACTGGGCGACCCGCACGGCGATGAACTCCGGGGTGGCGCGGTCGCCGAAGAACTCGGTGTCGCCCACGAATCCGGGGGCGACCGCGTTGACGGTGATGCCCTCCTTGCCGACCCGCTGGGCGAGTTCGAAGGTGTACGCGTGCACGGCCGCCTTCGCGCCGCCGTACGAGCCGGGGCCGCGCACGGCCGCGATCGACGACAGGTGGACGATCCGGCCGCCAGGGCGCCGTACGTGCGGCAGCAGCGCCTCGGTGAGCAGGACCGCGGTGAGTACGTTGGCCGCGAAGTTGCGGCGGTAGCCGTCGGCGATGCTTTCCAGGGTGCCGTCGTCGCCGGAGGCCACGTTGCCGCCCGCGTTGGTGACGATGACGTCGACCGGCCCGTCGCCGGTGGCGAAGGCCGCGGCGGCGCGCACCTGCTCCGGCTCGGTGAGGTCGGCCGCGAACCAGTCGACGAGGCCCTTGCCGTACGCCGCGTTGATCTCCTCCGCCGCGCCGCGCAGCACCTCCTCGCGGCGGCCGAGGATGATCACCTGGTCACCGTCGGCGGCGAACGCCTCGGCGGTGGCCCGGCCGATGCCCGTTCCCCCGCCCGACACGACCACACGACGCTGCTGCTGCCCCTGCTCCGGCACGGTCCGCTCCCCTGAAGTCGCTGTGCGCGTTCTCGTACATGAATCTCAGTCACATACAGATGCGATGTGACGCTAGGCAGCCCCGTCGATCATGTCAAGGTCCCGCCGGGGTACCGCTCAGCCGCCGAAGATCGCCGCCGGGTCGCCGGTGAACCAGACGTTGTCGATATGGACGGTCCGCATCAGCCAGCGGTCGCCGTCGCGGACCAGGCCCACGGCGTAACGGTTCTTCAGAAGGGCGTGCCGCGCGTGGTCGGCGGTGAGCAGGTGCTGGGCCTCGACCATCGCCGTCAGCCGGGCGGTCCGCCGGTCGGCGGCCACCTCCACCCGGGGGTTGGTGACGATGTGGGTGGTCTCGACGCGGTCGGCGAACATCGCGAGGATGGCGTCGACGATGGCGTCGCGCCCGGTCATCAACGCGCTCTCGCCGCCCCAACGGGCCACCGCGGGACGGAAGTCGAGCTCGGCGTCGGGCGCGAACGCCGACGCGAACAGCGCACGGTCCCGCAGGTCCTGCCCGAGCCCGAAGCGGTAGAGCGCGTCGACAATCTCGGTGCGGTCGCGCAGTTCCTGGACGGCGGCCTCGGGAGTGCGGGCGGCCAGCGCGCGATCAAGGGTGGTGTACATGCGTGCCACTCTCCGTCGTGGCCTCGAGTGGATCAACGGGATTTCCGGGAAGGATTGTTAAGTATGATTTAACGGCAAGATCGGAAACGACGCGGGCGGAGGGGAGCCGGTCATGGAGCGGTACGAGATCGAGGCGTTCCTGACCCTCGCCGAGGAACTGCACTTCGGGCGGACCGCGATGCGGCTGCGGGTGACCACCGCCCGGGTCAGCCAGGTGATCAGCAAGCTCGAACGCCGGGTGGGCGCCCCGCTGTTCGAACGCACCAGCCGCAGCGTGGTGCTCACCCCGATCGGGCAGCGGCTCCACGACGACCTGCGGCCCGCCTTCGAGCGGCTCGACGCCGCGCTGGCGGCGGCGGTCGCCGCGGGCCGCGGGGTCACCGGCCTGCTGCGGGTGGGTTTCGTGGGCGCCGCGGCGGGCCAGCTCCTGGTGCGGGCCACCGACCGGTTCCGCGACCGCTACCCGGACTGCGACGTGGAGATCCGCGAGGTCCAGATGGGCGAGGCGCTGGAGCGGCTGCGCGCCGACGAGCTGGAGGTGCTGATCGCCTGCCTGCCGCTGTCCGGACCCGATCTGGCCAACGGCCCGGTGCTGCTGTCGGAACCGCGGATGCTCGCGGTGCCCGCGGGGCACCCCTTCACCGCCCGGGGTTCGGTCTCGGTGGAGGACCTGGCCCGTACCGAGGTGCTGCAGGCGCCCTGCTCGCTGCCCGACCACTGGCGCGAGCCGGACTCGCCGCGGCTGACCCCGGCGGGGCGCCCGATCCCGGTCGGGCGCTCGGCGGCGACCTTCCAGGAGATCCTCACCCTGGTCGGGGCCGGCCAGGGCGTGTTCCCGGTCGGCGCGCACGCCACCCGCTTCCACGCCCGCCCCGACGTGGTCTATCTGCCCTTCCACGACACCCCGCCGCTGGACTGGGGCCCGGTGTGGCGCGCCTCCCGGGCCACCGCCAGGATCCGCGCCTTCGCCGAGACCGCGGCCGCCGAGCGCCGGGTGTGAGGACGGCGGCCTGACCGTGGCGGCCACCGCGCGGGTCAGCGGGCGTAGACGGCCACGAAGTCGCGGGTGGCCAGGGTGTAGTAGCGGTCCGGCGGATCCTCGAAGTCCAGGATGTTGGTGGGCTTGGGGTCGGCCGGGTCGTGGCTGCCGTCGTAGGACATGAACGACGGCCAGGCGCGGTTCATGTCCAGCGGCATGGCCCGTACCGCGCCGGCGCGCTGCATGAGCTGGGCGAGGGTCTGCGCGGTCAGCGCCTGGCCGACGACCATGATGACGTCGCCCTGGGCGGTGACGCCGACGCCCGAGCGCGGTACGTACATCCGGCTCTGGTCGGTGACGCCCCACTTGGAGTCGTCGCCGATGTCGGGGACGACCCGACCGCCGTCGACCATCAGCTCCAGGCACTGGCGGACGCCGACCACGTCGGGGGTCATGTGCGCGTCCCGGCCCCAGACGCCGATCCTGATCGAGCCGTCCTTGTAGAAGACCTCGGAGGCGGCGCCGTCGCGCAGCTCGCCCGCGGTCCGGCCGTCGAGGTAGAAGCCGCCGCGCGAGCCGCCGTCGGTGATGCGGAAGCCGCCGTTCCAGGTGGCCACCAGGCCGGTGCGCTGCCCCTTGGGGATGTTGGGCGGCACGGAGAAGGTGCCGCCGGGCTCGCGGAAGCCGGGGTGGAGCTGGAAGCGCGCGTATTTTCCGCTGATCCACGCGACGGCGGCCTCGTAGGAGGTGTGCTCGCCGTCGGGGCGTACGTACGTCCCCTGCACGATCGGCACGCCGCGCGCGGTGGCCAGGGTGCGGTAGACGCCCTCGCCGGGCAGGGCGGGGTCGACCAGGGGCGCCATCGGGGGCCGCAGCGGTAGCAGCGGCGCTCCCGCGGTGTGCCCGGTGCCCAGCGGGCCGACGGCGCCGGTGCCCGCGGCGGGCGCGGTGGCGTTCATCCGGGCCAGCGCTTCGGCGGAGAGGGTGCCGCCGACCGCGGGCGGGTTCATCTTGTACTGGACGTCCTCCAGCTTGTCGACCACCACACCCAGGTCGTGGTCGCGCGCCCACTCGGCGAGCCGGGCCGCGGTGCTGTCCTTGCCCGGGTAGGTCAGCGCCTTGCCGACCGACCAGCCGACGGTGCCGACGCACAGCAGGCAGACGCCCGTGGCGCTGCGGGTGGCCAGCTTCCTGCGGCGGCGCTGAGCGGGCGTCAGGTCGCGTTTGTGCTTCCACGGCAGCAGGCGTGGCAGCCGTCGCCGTTTGCGCCGCGGGCGGTCACCCGGTGTGTCCGGGCCGCCCTCGCCCGGGTCGCCGAGGTCGCCCGGGTGCACGGGGTCGTCGTCATCCGGCCGCCACGCGCTCCACCGGCCCGCCCGCTCGGTCATGGCGCTCCTTCCGCTGCCGCCCCGGTTGCCACCGGAGCCCGCGTTAGTCCTATTTTCAGATGCTATGACCGTTGCTGAGGCGCATTAATCGCGACACTCGCGAGAAGCACCCGCCCGCCGCAGACGCCGCACTCCACCGGGTGAGACCGCGGGGCCGCCGCGTCCGCTCCGCGCTCACCGCCGTCGGCCGGGATCCGGCGACGGCGTAGGGTGCGAGGCCGTACCCGCCACGCGGGGGTGCGTACGGGACCGGACCACGGGGAGGGCGGATGGCTCCGCAGACGCGGAACGACCAGGACGAGCGGCGGGACGACCGGCAGGACGGCGGCGCGCAGGCGCCCGCCGCGACGGCTCTGCTGGCCACCGCAGGGATACCGGCCGAGCGGATCGCCGCGCTGGTGCCGCTGGCGGGCGGCACGTACAACACCCTGCACCGGGTCGAACTCACGGACGGCACCAGCCTGGTGCTCAAGGTCCCGCCGTCCGAGCGGGCCCCGAAGCTGGCCTATGAGCACGAACTGCTGCGCGGCGAGGCGCAGTTCTACGCCTCGGCCGCCGCGGCGGGCGGCGTGCCCGCGCCCCGGGTCGTGCACGCGCGGGTCGAGCCGGACGGCGGCGGCGACCCGGCGGCGACGCCGTACCTGCTGATGACGCACTCCCCCGGCGTCCCGTGGTTCGGGGAGCAGAAGGCGATCTCGGGCCCTGAGCAGGACCGGCTGCGGTACGCGCTCGGCGGGCTGCTGGCGCGGCTGCACGCGGTCACGGGGCCCGGCTTCGGTTATCCGGCGCAGACCCTCGCGCCGCTGGACGGCCGGTGGCGGCCCGCGTTCACCGCGATGACCGACGCGGTGCTCGACGACGCCGAGCGGTACGGCGCCTGGCTGCCCGCCCCCGCCGCGGTGATCCGGGCGGCACTGGCCGCCGCCGCGCCCGTGCTCGACGAGGTCACCGTCCCCGCGCTGGTCCACTTCGACCTGTGGCCGGGCAACATCCTGGTCGACGGCCCGGTGGGCGGCCGGGCCATCACCGGTCTGATCGACGGCGAGCGGATGTTCTGGGGCGACCCGCTGGCCGACTTCGCGTCACTGTCCCTGCTGCACACCGATGTCGAGGAGGACACGGCCTTCCTGGAGGGCTACGGCCTCGGCGGCGGGCTCACCCGCTTCGACGAGGGGGCGCGGCGGCGGATCGCCCTGTACCGCTGCTACCTCTACCTGATCATGCTCGTCGAGGTGGAGCCGCGCAGCACGTCGGGCGAGTACCTCACCTGGGTACGGGAGTTCACCGCGCCCCGGCTGGAGGCGGCGCTCGGCGCGGCGCTGGGCATCGCCGCCGGGGGCTCCGGGGACGGGTCACCGGTGACCGACCGGTAATTTTCCCGCGCGGCGTATTTCCCGTTTTCCGGGGGCCGTTGACCGCAAGTGGTAAACGAACTTAACGGATCCTTGTCCCTACCATGAGGATGGGCATGCCAATTTTGGGCGGATTCCAGGAATAGCGGACACCAACTCCCGTACAACGACGGGGGTTTCGCCGTGGCGACGGCGCGCGACGCCGCCCCGCGTGCGGTGCGGGTTTCCCCGGAAGCAATTGCCGTGACAGGGCTCGGTGCCACCATCTGATCACGTACCCGCGCACGCACTTCGAGGAGGCAACGCATGAGTACCAACACCGCATCCGCTGCGCAGTCCAAGCTTGACTTCACCATGATGTACGCGGCGCACGACGCGTTCCGGCGTGATCTGACACGGCTGGTGGCGGCCGCGGACGGCAGGACCGGCGATCTACGGGCCTTCCGGGCCGGTTGGACCACTTTCACCTACTACCTGACAGTGCATCACACCTCCGAGGACAATGTGCTGTGGCCGCCGGTCCGCCGGGCGGCGGGCTCGGACCCCGAGCGGCTCGCGCTGCTGGAGGCGATGACCGCCGAGCACTCCGCGCTCGACCCGCTGCTGGAGGCGATCGACAGCAAGCTGAAGTCGGGCGGCACCGCCCGGCTGCTGGCCGACGTGGAGGAGCTGTCGAAGGTCCTCACGGCCCATCTCGACCATGAGGAGACCGCCGGTCTGCCGCTGGTGGACGCGGTGCTGAGCAAGGAGGACTGGGAGCGCTTCGGCGAGGACCAGCGCCGCCAGGTCGGCACCAAGGGCGCGGCCACGTTCTTCCCGTGGCTGCTCGACGGCATGCCGGAGAGCAGTGAGCGCAAGGTGCTCGCGCTGGTGCCGCCGCCGATCAGGCTGCTCTACCGCAAGGCGTGGCGGCCGAAGTACCAGAAGCAGTCGCCCTGGGCGCAGGGGTAGTTCTTCTCCGACGGGGTGACGAGGGCGGTGCGGGCGCGCGGTTCACAGCGCCAGCACCGCTTTTCCGTTGAGCCTGCGCTCGGCCAGGTCCCGTAGCACCGGGGCCGGGTCGGTCCAGTCGACGACCCGTGCCACCTGGGGGTCCAGGCGGCCCTCGGTGACGAGTTGGACGAGGAAGGCGAGGTCGTGGGCGACGTCGCGGCGGGTGACCTCGTCGAAGAGCGCGACGGCGTGCAGGCTCACCCCGGGCCGGGCATGGCCCCAGTCGCGCGGCAGCCGCAGATCCGCGCGGGCGGTGTTGCCGTAGCAGACCACCGAACCGCCCGCGGTGACCGTCTCGAAGGCGCTGGTCAGCACCTCGCCGCCGCAGCTGTCGAGCAGGATGTCGACGGGCTCGCGCGGGTCCTCGCCGTACGTGGCCACGTGGTCCGCGCCCAACGCGGCGAGCCCCTGCGCCCGTTCCGGTGAGCCGACCCAGGCGATGACCTTCGCGCCCGCGGCGGAGGCGAGTTGGACCGCGGCCCGGCCGACGCCGCCGCCCGCGCCCGTGACCAGGACCGTACGGCCGACCAGGCGGCCCGCGCGCTGGAGGGCGTAGAGCGCGGTGAGTCCGGCCACCGGCAGGGCGGCGGCGGACTGCCAGTCCAGGGAGTCGGGCAGCCGGGCCAGCCGGCCGGTGCCCAGGGCGACGCGTTCGGCCCAGCCGTCCCGGTCGGCGAGTCCGAGCACCCGGGTGCCGCGGGCGGGGCCGCTGCCGTCGGGCGCGGCCCTGATCACCGTGCCCGCGACATCCCAGCCGAGCCGTGAACCGGGCGGAAGTTGGCCGAGAATCGACAGGTCCCCGCGGTTCACACCCACCGCGCTGACCGCCACGAGCGCCTGCCCGGCGCGGGGTTCGGGGTCCGCGACCGGGTCGAGTCGCAGTCCGGTGTCGCCGTCGTCCGTGGTGACCAGGGCTTTCACGAGGTACCCGCTTTCGTCGTCACATGGAGCCACGTCACTTCGAGCAATTCCGTTGATACGTAGAGTCATTCGCGCGTGCGACTGTGACTACGACGGCTGTGACGATGGTGTGACGGTGGTCATGCGGAGGGCCCCCGGGGCTCGTTGTGAGCCCCGGCGGCCCGCGCGGTACGAACCACCAGCCCCCCGCGTGCGGTGGCGGTAGCGCGCGGGCTTCGCGCTGTGCGTCAGGGCAGGGTGGCGACCACCGCTGCGTACGACAGTCCGGAGCCGTAGCCGAGAAGCAGCGCGGTGTCGCCGGTGGCGGCCGCGCCTGATTCGAGAACCGCCTCGATGGCCTGCGGGATGGAGGCGCCCGAGGTGTTGCCGTTGGTCACGATGTCCTTGGCGACGACGACCTGCGCCGGGATGCCGATCGAGCGGCTCATGCTGTCGATGATCCGCTCGTTGGCCTGGTGCGGGATGAAGGCGTCGAGGTCGTCGGGGCCGATACCGGCCGCGTCGAGCGCCTGCTTGGCGACCTTCGCCATCTCGTAGACCGCCCAGCGGAAGACCCGCTGGCCGTCCTGGCGCATCACGGGGAACTCGTGCGTGGGATCGTCCTTGAGCACGTCCCAGGGGGCGGTCTGGGCGATCGCGTCGGCCTGCGAGCCGTCCGCGCCCCAGACGGCGGGACCGATGCCGGGGGTGTCGGAGGGTCCGATCACCACCGCACCCGCGCCGTCGCCGAAGATGAAGGCCGTCGAGCGGTCCTTCATGTCCAGCAGATCGGTCATCCGCTCCACGCCGACGACGAGCACATGGCCGCCGCGGCTGCGTACGGCGTCGGAGGCGAGCACCACGCCGTGCACGAAGCCCGCGCAGCCCGCCGTGATGTCGAACGCCGCCGCGCCGGTCGCGCCGATCCGGTGGGCGATCTCGGTGGAGATCGCCGGGGTCTGCATGAGGTGGGTGAAAGTGGCAGTGATCACACAGTCGATCTGGTCCGGAGTGAGGCCGGCCGCCGCGATGGCCTTGTTGGCGGCCTGCTCGGCCATCACCCCCAGGGTCTCGTCGGGACCGGCCCAGCGACGGGTCACGATGCCCGTTCTGGAGCGGATCCACTCGTCCGAGGAGTCGATGAAGCGGCACACCTCGTCGTTGTCGACGACCCGCCGCGGGCGGTACGCGCCGACGCCGAGAATCCGGGCGTGCCGGGCCCCGTTGGGCACTGCGATCTCAGCTTTCATGGGAGCCTTTCAGGCCTTCGGCCATGGGTGTGGGTCGGACCTTGCATCAGGCGGTGACCCTCGTGTTCCCCGGCGAGGGTGCCGCCGGGGACCGCGAGGGTCTCCGTACGAATGATCCCCCCGTTTCGGTGCGGAAGGAGACCGATCCCTTCTTCCGTACCGAAGGCTGTCCGGGATTTGACGGTGTGCGGAGGGGCTCCGTGACAGTCGCCGCGCGACGGCCAGGAGTTTTCGCACGCAGCGGCTTTGCGGTCAAATTCGGCTAAATATCCGGGGGGTGGCCGGATCCGCCACGGAATTCCTGATTCCGTGACAGTTACATCGGCGGGGCCGTCCGACCGGCTCTACTGGCGGGTACGGAATTTCGGGTTCCAGCAGGGCCGGTGGCGCCGCGGGGTGATCATCCTTCATGGGGACAGCCTGCCATCAGCCGATCACGGACGGCGGCGGCGCCACCCGTACGAATCCGGCCGGTTCAGGTCTAGGCCAAGCCCGCCGCGCCGCCCCGCCATTGCCAACTCGCCCGACTCGCCCGCACTTTGGTGTCGCATCCGACGGTACGGGCGGGCAACTGCGCCTGCGCGCCGCCCCTGTGTGGAAGGAATCGATGTGCTGCGCAGACTCTCCGCGCTCCTGGCGGCCGCCGCCGGCGCCACGGTGCTGCTGGCCGGCGGCCCGGTGGCGGCCGCCGCCCCGGCGGCCGTGACCGCCCCGCCCGCCACGTGCTCCGGCGTCGTCCGGATCAACAGCCTGGCCTTCAGCCCCGCTCAAGTGGCCCCCGGCCAGACCTCCCAAGCGGCGCTGACCGCGACCAACTGCACGGGCGTGACGCAGGCGGTCACCGAGACCTGGACGGCGCGCTGGGGCGCGGACGCGTCCGGCGGCGTGCCGCAGGGCTGCCCGATCCTCGACCCGTTCCTGCGCTCGGTCAGCTTCGCGCCGTACACGCGTGTCACCACCTCCACCGGCTATCTGGTCCTGTCCGGCTGCACCGCGGACCGGCTGACCGTCACGGTGACCCTCCGGCAGGGCACCACACTGCTCGGGCAGCGCAGCGCCGACCTGGTGATCACCTGAGAGCGGCGGCCCGGTGACCGCCCGGCGGCAGGGGCCGGCGGGCGGCCTCCGGCCGTGACCACGGGCCGCCGGGCCCCGTCGCCAAGAGCGGGGGCCCGGGGCCCGTGCGCGTGGCGCGGGTGGCGTGGCACACTCGGGGCAGACGCGGCGTCTACAACCGCGTAGACAACGTCACCGGTCCGCTGCCGCGGTCCCGATCCGGAGGTCGCACGGCGTGAACGACATCGTGCTGGTCCTCACCGTCTTCGTGGCGTGCGCCGTGGAAGCGGTCGAGGCGCTGACGATCGTGCTCGCCGCGGGCACCGGCCGGGACTGGCGCTCGGCGTTCCAGGGCACCGCCGCCGCGCTGGTGGTCCTGGCCGCCACCGTCGCGGCCCTCGGCCCGGCCGTCGGGCAGATCCCGCTCGGCGCGCTACGGCTGCTGGTCGGCGCCCTGCTGCTGGTCTTCGGACTGCAGTGGCTGCGCAAGGCGGTGCTGCGGGCCGCCGGGCTCAAGGCGGTACGGGACGAGACCGCCGCCTACGAGAAGGCGGTCGCGCGGTCCCGCGAGGCCGCGACGGGCGGGCGCGGGGCCGTACGCGACTGGTACGCCTTCACGCTGGCCTTCAAGGGGGTCTTCCTCGAAGGGCTCGAAGTCGCCTTCCTGGTGATCACCTTCGGCAGCAACCAGCGCAACGTGCCGCTGGCCGCCGTGGGCGCCCTCGCCGCGGTGCTGGCCGTCGCCGGCCTCGGCTTCGCGGTGCGGGCTCCGCTCGCGCGGGTCCCCGAGAACACCATGAAGTTCGCCGTCGGCATCATGCTCACCGCCTTCGGCGCGTTCTGGTCCGCGGAGGGCGCGGGCGCCCACTGGCCGGGCTCCGACGCCGCCCTGCTCGCCCTGGTCCCCGCCACCGCCCTGCTCGCCCTCGGCTACACCGCGCTCCTGCGCCGCACCCCCCTGGACACCGCATGACCTGGCTCCGCGCCTTCGGCCGCTTCTGGTACGACTTCGTCGTCGGCGACGACTGGCGCGTCGCCGCGGGCATCGCCACCGCCCTCGCCACCACCGCCGCCCTCACCCACCTCGGCATCAACGCCTGGTGGCTCCCCCCAGCGGCAGCGGCCGCCCTCCTGGGATTGTCACTGCGCCGGGCACGCGGAGGACGCTGAGGTTGCGGGCGAGCGGCGGGGTTGCGGGCGGGCCGCGGGGTGGCGGGCGAGCCGCGTCGGGGGATCGAGTCGCGGGGCACGCGAGCGCCCCGCAGTTCCCGCAGCCTGTGCCGGTACGGCGTGGGCGGCGTACGGCTGTTGCTCGCCGGACGGGCGCGGCAGCGGCGCTGCGGTCGACGGGCGCGAAGGGTCGCGCGGGGGGGGCGTCGGGGCTCGGTCACCGGGACAGAGGTCCGACCTGTTGGGCGGTTGGGGCTCGGGCTGTGGTGGTTCCCGGCGCCCGTGGAGTTGCCGGAGCTGGGGTTCCGGATGGTCTGGCATGCCCGGCTCGGAGGTGGCTGCGGCTGCGGGCCGCGCTGTCCTGATGGGTCGTGGGGGCGTCACGACACCTTCAGGACGGTCTTGCCGCGGCGGTGCGGCTGGTCGAGTGCCGTGTAGGCCGCGCCGGCCTCGGAGAGCGGGACGACGCGGGCGACGAGTGGGGTCAGGCGGCCGGCGGTGACCAGGCGGCTCAGCTCGTCGAGGTCGCCGCGGTCGGGTTCGACGACGAAGAAGACGCCGCGTGCCCCGCCGGGGCCTTCCGCGGCGGGCGGTGACGCGACGCTCACCAGGGTGCCGCCGGGGCTCAGCACTTGCCAGGAGCGCGTCTGGGTGTCGCCGCCGACGGTGTCGAGCACCAGGTCCATGTCGGCGAGCTGCTCCTCGAAACGCTCGTTCGCGTAGTCGACGACCCGCTCGGCGCCCAGTTCCCTGACGAAGGCGGTGTCCTGGGCGGAGGCCGTGGCCGCCACGGTGGCGCCGAGCGCCGCCGCGATCTGCACCGCGCAGCAGCCGACGCCGCCCGCGCCGCCGTGCACCAGCACCCGCTGCCCCTCGCGCAGCCCGCCGTGGCGCACCAGGGCCTGCCACGCGGTGAGGCCGGACAGCGGCAGGGCGGCGGCCTGGTCGTAGTCGAGCTCCGGCGGCTTGGGGGCCAGCACTCCCGCGGGTACGGCGGTGAAGTCGGCGGCGGCGCCGTCGCAGGTGAACGGGATCAGGCCGAACACATCGTCGCCCTCCTGCCACCCGGTCACGTCCGCGCCGACCCGCGCGACGACGCCGGAGAGCTCTTTGGACGGCACGATCGGCAGTCGCAGCGCGCCACCGCTGTCCAGGCTGTCGGTCCACGTCGCGTCCCAGTCCAGCTCCCCCGGCGTGATCGACGCCGACCGTACCTCGACCAGCACCTCCCCCGCGCCGGGTGCGGGCCGCGGCGCCACCTCGTACCGCAGCCGCTCCGGCCCGCCGCGCCGATGGCCGCGAACCGCGTGCATCGTCTCCATGGCGTCCTCCCGTCCCTCGGCGCCTCTGCCTCCACCCTCCCCCGCCCCGCCCGCGCCCGCCACCGGCCGCCACACGCTGCGCTGGCGGAGGGCCAGGCACCGGAGTGCCCCGAAGGGGCGCGGGGAAGCGCGCTGCGCTTGCGTCGCCGGGCACGCCGGTAGTGCCCCGATAGGGGCGCGGGGAACTGCGCGGCCCGCCCCCACCGGCCGGTGGTCGGGAGACAACGCGTCTGCCCCATTGGGGCCGGTGGTGACCTGCAGCCCGGTCATGGGCTGGTCGCGCAGTTCCCCGCGCCCCTACGGGGCACGGACTCACCCAGGCGGCGGGGCCGAGGTCGGGGTGCCGGTTTGGGGGGCGCGGGTGGGGGGCATGGGTGGGGCCGTCATCAGGACGCGGCCGTAGAGGGCGACGGCCGCGGCCATGAGGAGGGCGATCACCAGCCAGCGCAGGTGCAGGCGGGCGGGCAGGCTCAGCAGGCGGTAGAGGGGGCCGCCCGCGGGAGCCGGACGGGCCCGGCGGGCGCCACCGCTCATCGGTGCCTCCCGCGGTGGACGGTGGGAGGTCTGGCCCGGGTGCGGCCGATCTGGTCGCGGTAGTCGAGCAACCGCAGCGGCATGTCGAAGGCGACGGCCCCGACGATCTGCGGACCGTACGCGGTGGGCCGCGTGTAGCGGGCCAGGAACCGGCCGGACCGCAGCGAACCCTCGGTGATCTCGACGTCGGAACCGAGCGACGGGATGCCCGCGGCCTGGATGCGTACCCCGTGCTGCTCCGACCAGAAGCGCGGCACGGGGGTGAAGCGCGCCGCCCGCCCCGGGCCCTGGAGCAGCGCGTCCGCCGCGTGCTGCCCCATCTCGACGGCGTGGATGAGGTGTTCGACCCGCCGCGGCCGCTCGTCGAAGCGCGCGTTCGGCCAGCTCGCCACATCCCCGGCGGCGACGATGTGCGGCACGATCCGGCCGTGGACGTCGCGCACGTGGGTGGTGGGCGCGCACAGCACCCCGTCGGAGATCTCGACGCCGCTGCCGCGCAGCCACTCGGTGCGCGGCTCGCTGCCGAGCCCGAGGACGACGAAGTCGCAGGTCAGCATCTCCCCCGTGGTCAGTCCCAGCCGCAGCGCGTCGCCGTGGTCCTGCCAGTCGGTGATCCGGGTACCGAGCCGCAGCGCCACACCGGCCTCGCGCTGGAGGTCGGCGACGACCGCGCCGACCCGGGCGCCCAGCACCCGCCGCAGCAGGGGCGCGCTGTGCACCACCAGGGTGACGTCCATGCCCTGGTCCCGCGCGGTGCAGGCCAGCTCGCAGCCGACGAAGCCGCCGCCGACGATCACCACGTGCCGGGCCCGCGCGGCCAGCATGGCCTGCCGTACGGCGGCGGCGTCGCCGAGGGTGCGCACGGTACGGATCCGGTCGGTGAACAGCGGTGCCTCGGGCAGCCGGCGGGCGTCCACCCCGGTGGCGAGCACCAGCCCGTCGTACGGGAGCCGCTCGCCGCCCCGCAGCTCCAGCGCCTTGCGGTGCATGTCGAGGCCGATGACGGGTGTACCGAGCAGCCAGTGCGCGTCGAGCGACTCGTCGGCGCGGAAGGTGAGCTGACTGTCGGTCAGCGCGCCCGACAGATACTGCTTGGACAACGGCGGTCGGCTGTAAGGGCGTTGCCGCTCCTCGCCGACGATCACCAGCTCCCCGTCGAAGCCGCGTTCGCGCAGCCGGGTGGCGGCGCTGAGCCCGGCGAGCCCGGCGCCCGCGACGACGACACGGCGGCGGCCGGTACGGGAGGCGGCTCCGCTGCGCAGCGGGCGGCGGTCGGCGCGGCCACCGCCCATGGGCGCGCCGCCGGGGGTCTGGCCGCCGTGGATGGTGATCGCCTGCATGGGGCAGCAGCGCACCGCCTGCCGTGCCTGGGCGGCGAGTTCGGCCGGGACGCCGCGGGTGTAGTGCAGCGAGCCGCCCTCGGAGACACGGAACACCTCGGGCGCCTCCTGCTGGCAGATGCCGTAGATACGGCAGCGGTTGTTGTCCACCCCGATCCGTACCGGCTCGGCCTCCGGCACCAGGACGGGGCGGGCCGGTGCGAACGCCTCGGTGGGCACGGCCGGTACGGGCGGGGCCACGGGTCTGACCTCGACGCCGCCCGGCGGCACCGGGACGGGGTGCAGCACGGGAGCGGGCGGCCCGTACGAGACGGGCGGGTGCGGTGGCGCCGGCACCGGAACCGGCACCGGAAACGCGCTGTGCGGAAAGGTCATTCAACGACTCCGGTTCCGCCGGGAAAGGCCCGACCGCGAAGCCGGGAACGGGACGGGAAGGCGCGGATCAGGAACACCAGCAGAACCGTCACCGCGCCGACCGCGACACCGATCGAGACCAGGTTCAGATGTCTCGGCTCGGGATGGACGAAGAAGATGTGCAGCCAGATCAGCGCGAAAGCGGCATACGCGAATTGGTGCGTTCTCAGCCAGCGGTGATATCCCAGGCGGCGTTGCAGCCAGACCGCGCAGGAGACGGCGATCGCGAGTTCCGTGCCCAGGATGCCGAAGCCGACGGGCACCCGCTGCACCCCGCCGCTGAAGGGGACCACCAACTGGCGGGCGCCGATCCGCCACACGGGCTGGTAGAGAAAGGACAGCCCGTGGACGCAGCCGAAGATCATCGTGGACAGGGCGAGCGTCATGTGCGCGCCGTAGAAGGTCGCCCGGTTCACCGCGCGCTGCAGGAACCGCAGCCGCAGCATCACGCCGAGCACCACGGTGGCCACCATCAGGGTGTACGCGATGAGCGCCGCCAGCCTGGTGATCTTGTGAACCCCCATGTCGTACGGGAGTTGCTTGTCGTAGGCATCCAGCGGCGACCCCGGGACGGGCGCGTTCGCCGCGCCCAGCGCGTCGGGCGCCAGGATCGCGCAGAGTGCCAGCAGGGAGAGCAGCAGGGCGAGGACGACGAGTGCGGGGCGGCCCACGGGCGAGGCGGGGCGGCGATCACGGGTACCGCGCATCCGAAGCCTGATCATGTCCTGGACTCCTCGCTCGCACGCGCCTGGACGGCGGGAGGAGAGCCGGGGATTCGCACCGCGCACACATGTCATTCACCAATGAATGACACAATGTGTCCGCGGACAAGCCTGGGCCAAGCCCGGGACAAGCCCGCCAAAGGGCCTTTCCCACAGGGCCTTTCCCACAGGTCTCGCTCCTTTGGCGGGAGACGCTACACCAAGATGGGTGCCCGGTCGATGCATGGCCAACAGCTCGTACGGGAACGGGTTATGAGGCTAAATCCCGCTAAGTGACGGCAATTGACGGGGAGTAGGCGCGTCGGCCGAGTCCGGTTACCGCGGGCGCTCCTTGTGAATACCCTCTGAACGGCTCGGTCATTCCCTCCGGGCCGTCCGCGGCCGCCGCGTGACCCGCATCCGGAGCATGGCCGGGAAGCGCCCCGGGAACGCCCGGGTCCACATAATCCCGCCCGTCGCGCGCAACCTTGGCACGGTCCGGCCGGTCACATACGTAGCTGGTGGGACGACCAGCCATACGCTTGGGGGGTCTGGGATGAACAACCGACGACGACGAGGTGCGGTACGCAAGGCGGTCGTGGTGGCGATCGCCGTCGCCGCGTCCGCGATGCCACTGGTCTCCGGGGGGACGGCGGTCGCTGACGCACCGTCAGCGGGCCACCGCACCGCGGCGGAACTGGGTACGGTCGAGCAGGTGGGCGACCACGTGCCGGTGGTGACCGAGGGCGAGGCGCCCTCGACCACGATCGAGTTCGACGCGACACTGCCCGCGAGCGTGACCGGCCAGGTGCACGCGCGGCTGGACTTCGACGGGGGCCAGCTGCCGTCCGGGGGCGCGTACCCCTGGCGGGTGGCCCCCCATCTGCAGGCGCAGTGCGCGGTGAACGGCGCGGACTCGCGGGAGTGTGGCTGGGACGGCCCGTTCGGCACTCCCGACCAGGGCAAGCTCCTGCTGAATCTGCCCACCGTGGCGGCGGCCACCACGCTCACCTACGTGATCCGGCTGAACGCGGACTACTACGCGCTGCCCGACGGCCAGACACTCTCCGGCGCTGTCGAGCTGACCGACGCCGACGGCGCCCCGCTGGCCACCGGCTCGGCCGTGATGCGGTTCCGCGCCGTCCTGCCCGACGCCGAGCAGCGCCCGGCCCTGCACGCCCGGGACGCCTCCGGGGTGCTGTGGAGCTACGAGGGCACCGGCGACACCGCCGCGCCCTTCAAGCCGCGCACCCGGATCGGCGGCGGCTGGAACACCTACGACCAGGTCACCGCGCTCAGCGTCACCACGGCGGCCGGTGAGGGCGACGTGGTCGCGCGCGACCGGAACGGGGTGCTCTGGTACTACGGCGGCACCCGCGATGTCGCCGCGCCCTTCAAGCCGCGGGTGCGGGTGGGCGGCGGCTGGAACACGTACACCGAGATCTTCGGCGCGGGCGCCCAGCTCGACGAACGCGCCGGCGGCGGCGACCTGCTGGCCCGCGACAAGGCGGGCGACCTGTGGTTCTACCAGGACACCGGCAATCCCGCGGCGCCGTTCGCGCCCCGGGTCAAGGTCGGCTGGGGCTGGAACACGTACACCGAGGTCACCCCGTTCGGGAACGGGGTGCTGGCCAGGGACTCCTCCGGGGTGCTCTGGTCGTACGGCAGGGCGGACGGGAAGAACCCGGCCGCACCGCTCATGCCGCGGGTGCGGGTGGGCGGCGGCTGGAACGCGTACACCTCGCTCACCGGCGTGCGCGACGCCGCCGGGGCCCAGTTCTACAGCGGCCCCAGCCTGCTGGCGCGGGACAGGAACGGCAAGCTCTGGCTGTACAAGGCGGACATGTACGGCACCGGACCGCAGCCGCACCCCACCGCGATCGGCGGCGGCTGGAACACCTACACCCTGATGTTCTGACCGTCGTCCGCACCGCTACGGCTGTCGTCGTGGGTCGTGGCCAGATAGGCCACGGCCCCGGCGATCAGCACGGCCAGCACCAGGCTGACCGGGCCGGTCCCCCAGCCGAGCCCGCCGCGGTGGGCGGGCACGCCCATCCAGTCGGCGAAGGACGCGCCCAGCGGGCGGGTGAGGACGTACGCCCACCAGAAGGCGGCGACCGCGTTGAGCCCGAGCAGCCGTCCCAGTACCGGCATCGCGATCAGCCCGGTGAACAGCACACCGGAGGTGAAGTAGCCCAGGTGCAGCGTCCCCGCGGTGAGGTCGCCCGCGGCGGTGCCCAGCGCGAAGGTGGCCAGCACCGTGGCCCAGTAGAACGTCTCCCGGCGCCTGGTGCGGATGCTGTGGATGGACAGCGTGCCCTCGCTGGCGTACCAGAGGACCAGCACCGCGGCGAGGGCGAGGGAGAAGGCGACGGTGGACACCACGTACGGGATCCCGATCACCACGTGCACCACGTCGGCGGCCATGGTGCCGAAGACGCTCACCATCGCGATGGCGGACCAGTAGACCCACGGCGAGTAGCGGGTCGTGCGGAACTGCGCGACCAGCAGGGCGACCAGCCCGAGCAGACCGATCGCGCCCGCGGGGATCGGGCCGAGCACCCGCGCCAGGAAGTCGGACGTGGTCTCGCCCATGCCGGTGGTGAGCACCTTGGTCACCCAGAAGGCGACGGTGACCTCGGGTACCTTGCTCCAGGCGCCGCCGCCCGGCGTCGCCGCGTGCCGGTGGCGTGCCGCCCCGGCGACCGGTGCCCCGGCGGGACCCCCGGTCTCCGTTCCGGCCACGAACCCGTTTCCGGCCTGCTCCATTGGCAACCGCCGCTCTCCCGGCGCCGGGCGCGCCGATTCCGTGTCCCCACGCCGCCGTTTCAGCGTCTACGAGACTGTAGACGAAGGCCTGGCGGATCGCGGAATCGGCCCCGGCGTCACCAGTCGGTGTCGGCCAGGTCCATCAGCACGGTGTCCTCGCGGGTGGCGATCGCCCGCTGGGCGGCCAGCAGCGGCAGTGTCTCCTGGGCGAAGAACTTCGCGGTCGCCACCTTGCCGCGGTAGAAGGCCCGCCGACGCTCCGGCAGTTCGCCGTCCGCGAGCCGGTCGAGGGCGACGGCGGCCTGGCGGAGCAGCAGCCAGGACAGCAGGACGTCACCGGCCGCCATCAGCAGCCGGGTGGTGTTGCGGCCGGCCTGGTAGACGGCGGGTACGTCTCGAAGGACCGGTGGGTGAGCATCCGGTGGTACCCGGCGGAGATGCCGAAACCGGAGATGGCGTACATGATGACCAGCACCACGAGGTCCGACCAGTGGAAGATCGAGTTCCACAGCAGTGCCATCGCACCGAACACGACGACCAGCGGGATGACCGATGCACCGAGAATGAATCAGCGGTGTTCCCTACCGTCCATTTGACCCTCATTTCTGTGAGTTGAGCTGTTCCTGGTGCGTGGGGGTGTGCGCCTGCGCGCGTCTGCGGGAGCGCGAGTACCGGTACGGGACCGGGGGTTCCGGCGCGGCGGGCTCGTCGGGCAGCAGCTCGATCCGGCCCTCGGCGATCGGGCGGCCGAACTGCCACACGCCGACCTCTGCCGGGATGCGGCCGTCCTCGTCCTGGGCGCCGACCCGTACCAGATAGGTGAGTTCGGCCCCGGCCTCGGCGGACTCCCGGAAGACCGCGGCGCAGCCGACCGTGCGGGCGTACGGCTCGGGCATCGCGCCGGTCCGGCACGCGGCGGCGACGGCGGACTGCCGCAGCCCCTCGACCAGCAGCGACGCCGGGATGTGGCCGTCCCCGTGGTCGGAGAAGGCGGGGTGGCCGGGGTCGCAGGCGAGCAGATAGTGCACGGCGCCGTCGTCGGGTTCCGCGCCGCCCGCCGCGATCACCGCGTTGCGCGGGTCGGACCGTCCCACCAGGGCGGGCGCCAGCGGCGGCAGCCCGGCCCGCCGGGCGGTGCCGACCGGCTTCCCGGCCCCCTGGTGGGACTGGAGGGAGCCATGGCCGGTGCGGGACCTGAAGCCGATCTCGACGCTGAGCGTCATCGCCAGCCGGCCGTTGATCTCGGCCCTGCCGCGCAGCGTCATGGCCCGCGGGGTCGCGGCCCCTCCCACGCGGTCGCTGATCCGGTAGTGCAGATAGCCCTGCAGCGGGGTCGTGCCGTCGGTGGCGTACGCCTCGGGGTCCTCGATCCGCACAGAGATCCGCCGCAGCGTGACGGGCCATCCCGGCAGCACCCCCGCGTGGCGGTGCAGCACCACCGAGACGGCCTGCCGGGCCGCTTCGACCGACGCCAACGGGTCGTGGTACCCGGCCCGTTGGTCGGACCACAGGGCATGCGCGCGGGGTATCCGGAAGGAGAGGTAGAAGTCGTCGGGGGTGGCCTGCACCGAGTCCGCGACGAACACCTCGGCGGTCTGCCGCCGTTGGACGAGGGAGCGCGGCACCGCCTGGTCGAAGGTCAGTTCGGTGCCGGGCGGGAGTAACGGGAGGTGCGCCGGGCCGACGCAGTCGCCGCTCACGCGGCGGCGCTCCAGCGCACGGCCGCGGCGGCGGCGAAGTCCCCGGCGTGGGCGAAGCCGGACATCATCACGAGGTCGCCGTCGTGCAGGCGTCCGTCGCGCAGGGCGTGGTCGAGGTTGATGGGCACGGCGGCGCCGTACAGGTTGCCGAAGCGGTCGAAGGTGTCGAAGTGCCGGGCGGCGTCCACGCCGAGGACCGGCGAGCCCTTGCCCGCCTCCAGGTAGGCCACGCCGCAGCCGTCGCCGGGGATCGCCGCGTGGGGCTGCTTGCGCACCTCGGACTGGGCGGACATCTGGCCCGCGCTGTTGGTCACGTCGGCGATCAGGGCGGTACGGGCGGTGCCGTCGGCCATGATCTTGCGGGCGAGCTGGACCATGTACATGAAGGCGGCGCAGCCGCCGTTGTGCAGGTCGACGATCCACCCGGGGCTCATGCCGAGCCGGTGGGCGGCGCGTGCGCCGATGCCGGTGAACAGCTCGTCGGGCAGCAGCACATTGGTGATCAGCACGTCGACGCCCGCCGCGGGATCCCTGCCCAGACGTTCGAAGACCGGCCGGGCCGCCTTGGCGATCATGTCCGCCGCCTGCTCGTCGGGCGCGACGTGGTGCCGGGTCGGAGGGACCTTGAACAGCGGGGAGTTGGCCATCGGGTCCGGGGCTGAGTCCTCGTCCAGGAAGAACTCGGGACCGACGACCTTCTCGGGCAGATAGCTCCCGAAGTCGACTATGCCGACGGGCTGCATGGCGTTTCCTTTCGAAGCCAGTCCTCGACGGTCCGCGCTGTGGCCGCAGCGTGTTCCTCGAGGAGCGAGAAGTGATCGCCAGGTACGGGGACGACGGTGGCGGGCGCCCTCCACAGCGCCCATCGGTCGCCGCCGGGGACTTCAGGGCCGCTCTCGGCGGCCACCAGCAGTGCGGGAGCCAGGAGTGGATCGGCGGTCCAGTCGTCGAACAGCCGCAGATATCCGCCCATGGCCCGGACAGTGTGCTCGGTGATGCCGAGCAGCTCCTGGTCCAGATCGAGGACGCGGCCCATCGCCCAGCCGAACACCTCGTGCTGCTGGGCGACTTCGGGCTCGTAGGTGTCGATCAGCACGGCGCCCGCGACCTCGTGGCCCGCGCGCTCGGCGGTGGCGGCGACGGCATGGGCGAGGGCGCCGCCGATGGAGTGCCCGACCAGCAGCAGGGGGGCGCCACCGGCCGCGCGCACCGCGGCGGCGGTGAGGCTGTCGACGGCCGCGCGCCAGGTGGCGGGCAGCGGCGTGGCGGCGTCGAAGCCGGGCAGGGTCAGCCCGGACATCCGCAGCCGGGGCGCGAAGCGGGCGGCGAACCGGGTGAACTGGTGCGGCCCGGACCCCGCGAGGAAGGACGGGACGCAGACGACCGCGGGGGCGGCGGCGCCTTCGCTGACGAGTACGGCTCTCGGTGGGGTGCCGGGCGCGGCCGCGGCGGAGAAGGAGGGGCGGTCGGCGCCCGCCGCCTGCAACCGGGGGACGGTGGCGCCGAGTTCGCCGCGTGCGTGGGCGGTCAGCGGGAGTGTGGTGAGCGGGCCGTGAGCCGGGGCGGCGGCACCGGAGGCGGGTGCGTCTGCGGGGGTGTGCAGCGGCGCGGGGGCGGCGGCGGGCATCCAGGACAGCCGCGCCGCCAGGGCCTGGGTGTGCCCATGGGTCGGGTCAGCCATGCCGTCCTCCGCTCGTCGCGCGCGCCCCCGTCGGCCCGCCCCCGTCCGCCGCGCGGTCCCCGTCACTCCCCGCGGCGCGCCCTGCCGCCGCTCCGCCCCGCCACCACGCCGGCGGAATGACGGCCTCGGCCATTGGCGCTCCGGGGATCTTCCCGGGAAATCAGGGACCGGCTCCCGCACACCCGGCCCCGCACGGATGAGTCGGAGTAAGCAAAACACCTTCCGGCGAGTTCCGCCAGCAAAATCTGCACCATGTCGCATAGCCCAAAAGGGCAATGGCCCCCCGCTCACCTGGGCGGTAAGGTCGCTGGCCCCGGGGACGGTTGCACCTGCCTCAACACACCTCATGGTCGATCGCGGCGCACGCGCAGAAGTCCGCAACCGCTTCTGGATTCAACCGAACCACAGCACGAGTTCCGATAGACTCGCGCGTCTTCTCGATGGTGCGGGCGCAAACCTCTTCGACGGTTATCACGAGATGCCCTCCGGATCACCAAGAAGCTCGGCAGCAAGGCCGATTCCTTCACGCTGAACGCCGACACGGCTTTTTGACTCGGTCGAGCAAGGCGGCGAGCGCGAAGACCGTGGGCGATCGGGTGAAGCTCGCGGAGGAGACCAAGCAGGGCAGCGCCGCCGCGTGACCGACGGATACCAGGGCGCCACGGCGGAGTCCATCAAGCACCACTACGACGTCTCCAACGACTTCTTCGCCCTCTGGCTGGACACCGAACTGACGTACACCTGCGCACTGCGGGCCGACGGCGACACCCTGGAGAGCGCCCAGCGGCGCAAGCTCGACTATCTGATCGAGGGCGCCCGGGCGGCGGGCACCCGGCGGGTGCTCGACGTCGGCTGCGGCTGGGGAAGCCTGCTGAAACGCCTGGTGGGGACGTACGGGGTCGAGCACGCGGTGGGCCTGACGCTGAGCGACAGCCAGGCCGAACGGCTGCGGGAACTGGCGCTGCCGCGGACCGAGGTGCGGGTGGAGAACTGGCTCGACCACGAGCCGGACGGCACGTACGACGCGATCATCTCCATCGGCGCCTTCGAGCACTTCGCGCGGACCGGGCTGTCCCGGGCCG
This sequence comes from Streptomyces sp. NPDC051976, assembly GCF_040680795.1. Lineage (NCBI taxonomy): Bacteria > Bacillati > Actinomycetota > Actinomycetes > Kitasatosporales > Streptomycetaceae > Streptomyces > Streptomyces sp. NPDC051976. The sequence goes on along the minus strand of NZ_JBFAXL010000031.1, from coordinate 78,685 downwards.
AGCGGGTCGCCGCCTACCGTGAGTTCTTCGACCGCTGCCGCCAGTGGCTCCCCAAAGGCGGAAGAATCGGCCTGCAGACGAACATCAAGGGCAACAACGTCCAGATGGACAAGCAGACCGTGCGCGACCTGCTGTTCATTATGGACACCATCTTCCCGGAATCCGAGATTCCGGCGCTGTCGGAGGTTCTCGAGGCGACGGAGAAGCTCTTCGACGTCGTCACCCTGCGCAATGATCCGGACCACTACAGCCGGACACCAGGAAAGGCTGAACGAACCGTCACCTCGGGCTGTCGAGAATCATCCTCGAAGCCGTGTGACCTACCGCTCGACCGGCGGGCCACGTCAAGGAGCAGCACGTGAGTACGTACAAACATGTCGTCTACTGGCACGATGCGGAACAGGTCGTCGCGGAACCTCCGCTGCGGGAATCCGTCGAATGCGATGTCTGTATCGTCGGCGGCGGCTTCACCGGTTTGTGGACCGCTTTCTTCCTCAAAGAGGCGGAACCGCACTCGATATCCGGATCATCGAGGCCAAGCACTCCGGTTACGGGGCGTCGGGGCGTGCCGACGGGTTCGTCACACCGACCATCGGCAAGGACATCCAGGCGCTCGTCAAGGAGTTCGGGCCGCAGCGGGCGCTCGAGGCCTCGCAGGCGGTCGGCCGCTCGATCCTGGACATCGGCAGGTTCGCCCGCAGGAACCGGATCGACGCGCAGTACGAGGCCAATGACTATCTGATGGTGGCCACGGACGCCGCGCAGGTACGGCGGCTGGAGGAGGACCTGCGGCTGGCCGAGCGGATGGGCGCGGCGCAGCTGGAGATCCTGCCGAGCTGGAACCCCCCGGACCTCAGCGAGACGGTGGCGGTGGTCACCGGCGCCAGCCGGGGCGTGGGGCGTGGCATCGCCCTCGCCCTCGGCTCCGCGGGCGCCACGGTGTACGTGACCGGTCGCAGCACCCGCGACGGCGCGCGCACCGAGGACCTGCCGGGCACCGTGGACGACACCGCCGACGAGGTGACCCGGCGCGGCGGGAAGGGCGTCGCGGTGCGCTGCGACCACGGCATCCCCGCGGACAACGCGGCGCTCTTCGAGCGGGTCAACGCCGACCACGGACGGCTCGACCTGCTGGTCAACAACGCCTGGGGCGGCTACGAGCGGTCCTCCGAGGTGCGCTTCGACGCGCCCTTCTGGGACCAGCCGATGTGGCGCTACGACCTGTTCGAGGCGTCGCTGCGCGCGCAGTTCGACGTGACGCGGCGGCTGGTGCCGCTGATGCTGCCGCAGCACCGCGGGCTGATCGTCGGCATCAGCTTCTCCGACGGCGACATCTACCTCGGCCAGGTCGGCTACGACGTCTTCAAGTCGGCCTCCGACCGCATGTGCCGTGGCTTCGCCGCCGATCTGCGCAAGCGCGGCATCGCCGCGGTCTCCCTGCACCCCGGCTTCGTCCGTACCGAGCGCGTGGAGGCGGCCTGGGCGGCGATGGGCGACGGCCCCGCCTCGGTGGTGCACTCCCCCGAGTACGTCGGCCGCGCGATCGCCGCCCTGTTCTCCGACCCCGAGGTGATGGAGCGCTCCGGCAAGGTACTCAGCACCGGCGACCTGGCGGTCGAGTACGGCTTCGGCGACGTGGACGGACGCCAGCCGCCCGCCTTCCGGCTGGAGGGCCGGATGAGCCTGGCCACCCGTATGCACCGGCTGAACAAGGTCGTCGCCGCCCGGTCCGACCAGTAGCAGCACTCGTTCAGGCACGCCCGTGCCTCACCAGGGCACTTCGCCCGCGTCATCGAAGAACTGGCCGGTCGGGCCGTCGTCGGGCAGGGTCGCCAGCCTGATGGCGATCGCCGCGCCCTGTTCGGGGGTGCGCACGCCGCGGAAGCCGTTGAGGTCGGTCGCGACGTAGCCGGGGCAGCCGACGTTGATCAGGACGTTCGTGCCGCTCAACTCCCGGGCGTACTGGAGGGTGACGGCGTTCAGGAACGTCTTCGACGGCGCGTACGCCACGGCCACGGGACCCGCCGTCTGCTCCGCACCAGGTCCTGACTGCCGGGTGAGTGAGCCGACGCTGCTGGACATGTTCACGATCCGTGGTGAGGCGGAGCGCCGCAGCAGCGGCATCATCGCGTTGGTGACGCGGATGACGCCGATCACGTTGGTCTCCACGACCTCCCGGACGGTGGCGGGATCGGCGTGGGTGGGCTGCTGCGGCATGGCACCGGCGATGGCGGCGTTGTTGACGAGCACGTCGAGGCGCCCCGCCTGATCCTCGATCAGGCGGGCGGCGGCGGTCGCGCTCGCGTCGTCGCTCACATCCAGCGGTACGCCGAACGCGTCGGCACCGGCCGCGCGCAGTCGCTCCACCGCGGCCTCACGGCGCTCCTCGTCGCGAGCGCCGACGCCGACGCTCCAGCCGAGGGCACCCAGGCCCGCGGCGATCTCGTAGCCAATTCCCTTGTTCGCGCCTGTGACCAGCGCAATCGTTCGTTCGCTCATGGGGATCATGCTGCCCTCGGACCCCGGCGGAGGTCCAAGACCGATGAGGCGGCCAGCGATACCTCCCAGGTATCGATCCGGGTACCGTGGCCGTATGGAGACCCGGGAACTGCGCTACTTCGTCGCTGTCGCTGAAGAGCTCCACTTCGGGCGCGCCGCGCAGCGGCTCGGGATCGCGCAGCCGCCGCTGTCACGGGCGATCCAGCAGCTCGAACGCCGGCTCGGGGCAGCGCTGCTGGACCGGACCAGCCGCGTCGTCACGCTGACCGAAGCGGGCTCGGTGCTGCTGGCCGAGGGCCGGGCGGCCCTCGACGCGGTCGACGCCGCCGAGCGCCGGACCCGCCGCGCCGCCGTTCCCTCCACCGACCGTCCCGGCCTGGTCCTGGTCACCAAAGCCAGCGCGTCCAGCGAACTGCTGGCGAAGCTGCTCGACGCCTACGCCGCCGAACCCGACGCGGTCCCCGTCGACGTCCTCCTGTGCGGCCCGGCCGAGCAGGAACGACTCCTGCGCGAGGGCCGCGCCGACGTGGCGCTGCTGCACCGGCCGTTCGACTCGACGGCCAGGCTCCACACCGAAGAGCTCCGCACGGAGGGGCAAGTCGTGATCCTGCCCGCCGGGCATCCGCTCACCGACCGGGCCCATGTGCACATGGCCGACATCACGGGGCTGCCCGGCCTGCCCCTGCCCCGCTGGCCCCACCCCGACGGCACCTACCCACCCGGCCCCGGCCCCCAGGTCCGCGACCACGCGCAGTTGCTGCAGCTCGTCTCCCTCGGCCGGGCGTGCGCGGTCTCACCGGAGTCCTGCCGGGCCCAACTCCACGCCGACCTCGCCGCCGTGCCCGTACTGGACGCCCCGAAAGTCACCACCGTGATCGCCTGGCCGCCCCACAGCCGGTCCAGAGCCGTCGCCGCCCTCGTACGCACCGCGACACGACTCCAGTAAGCCCAGCGCGCTGACCAACGGTTCGCCCATGAGCCGAAGGGCCGCCCCGTCACTCCAGCCGAAACCCGAACTGCCGCACCCGCACCGGAACGCCGCCCCCGCCCGAGCCGCGCAGCCGAGCGTGGTCTGCGCCCGGCTCGCCGCCGGGAGCGCCGCGATCGCCTGCCGCTCGGCCGGGTGCAGCCGCCCGGCGGTCCGGCCGAGCGCGCCGGACACCAGCCGCAGCGACTCGATGTCGGCCCCGACCGGCACGGCGGCCAGCGCGTAGAGAGCGAAGTCCCCGGCGTGGGACATGGAGAAGTGCGACCGGGGATGGCCCGCCACGGCCGGACGGCCGTGCGCCAGGGCGCAGTTGGGCATGCCGCACCGCTCGCGGACGAACGCCACCGCTCCCGGCGGGACACCCAGCCGGGAGCCCAGCAGGACACGCAGGGCGACATGTGAGGTGAGGTAGCGGATGCGGGCGGCGGGGTCCTGGAAGGCGGCGGCGCGCCGGGCCTCGGAAGCGTCCAGCACCTCCGCCGCCGCCTCGGCCGCGTCGGCCGAGTCCGGGATCCGCAGCAGCCGTACGACGACCGCCGCCTGATCCGGCCCGACGGCCGTCGTATCGATGGTCCTATTGCGCCCGGGAACGGAGATCATCGGCCCATTCGAGAGACACGAGCACAGCCTCGACACGGGACCGTAGTCCCAATTTGCGGGTGATGCTGGTGAGATGGGCCTTCACGGTGCGTTCGGCGATGCCGAGCCTGTTGGCGAGTGCCCTGTTCCCCTCGCCGAGGCCGAGCACGCGCAGCACTTCACGTTCGCGGGGCGTCAGGGTCTGCAGGGCCGAGCGGTCGATGGGAGCCATTCCCTCGCCGCTCCCCCGTCCCCGTTCGACTTGCCCCAAATCATGACGCTTAGTTAGAAGCTTCTCCCCGTACAAGCTACTCTTCAACTCCCCAAGAAGACCTTCACGACGGAAGGTGTCGAATGGGCTCTGTGCATAATTGGCCCGACAGAATACGAGATGTCATATCGCCCTCCCATCGGGACCAGTGTGACCGTCGGTACGTATGAACGTACGACGCTGCGTCAGACACTAAACAACATCGCCATCGCAGCGCCCGGTTCGCTCCAGCTTACGACGTGACCTGCGCCACACGGGCACACTTGCACGGCAAGCTCGTTCCCGCGCACGTCACAGGCACTCCAGGCGCTCCAGGCACAACGGGGTTGCCTGGCGGGCTACTTGCGGGCGACTCCCACGTAGAGCTGGACCTGTGCGTCGTCGCTGCTCAGTTCGCCGAGTTCGGGGTGCCAGGCGGTGGCCACCACCACGCCCGGCTCGACCAGCTCCAGGCCGTCGAAGAAGCGGGTGACCTCCGCGTGCGAGCGCACCTGGGCCGGTGTGCCGGCGGCGCGGTAGATCTGGACGATGCGCTCCCAGGTCGCCGGTTCGAAGTCACCGGTGACATGGGAGAGCACCAGAGCGCTCCCCGGGGCCAGGGGGGCGAGAAGTTCCGCGACGATTCCATAAGGGTCGAATTCGTCGGAGACGAAATGCATCAGGGCCACCATCGACAGCGCGACGGGCTGCGTGAAATCCAGGTGCTCGCGGGCCGCGGCGATGATCTTCGCGGGCTCCCTGACATCGGCCTGGACATATGCGGTACGACCCTCGGGCGTGCCGCCCAGCAGCGCCTCGGCGTGCCGCAGCACAATCGGGTCGAAGTCCACGTACACCACATGGGCGTCCGGGACGGTCTCCTGGACTATCTGGTGGAGGTTGGGTTCGGTGGGAATTCCGGTCCCTATGTCGAGGAACTGGCGTATTCCCTGCTGGGCCAGCATACGGGACGACCGGTGCATGAACTCCCGGTTGGTCCGCGCGCCTTCCTTGATGCGCGGGAACAGCGCGATGACTTTCTCTGCCGCTTCCCAGTCGGCCGGATAGCTGTCCTTGCCGCCGAGATAGAAGTCGTACATGCGCGCCGAATGGGGCTTGCTGGTGTCGATCTCGTCCGCGCCGGATCCGGTGTCGGTCACTTCGGTCCTCCGTGTGGGGGGTCGCATGGCAGGTCGCGTGGCCCGGCGCATCAGCCGAGCAGGAAGTCCGCGAGGCCCGCCTTGGCCCCGTTGACGAAGTCGCTGATCTCTCCGCGGGTGCAGATCAGCGCGGGTCCGTCCGGATCGGTGGACTGCCGCAGCGCCACCCGGCCGTCGCCCAGCGGCTTGGCCTCGACGCAGTTGCCGCCGTTGCTTCCGCTCCAGGGCTTGCGCCATCCTTCGGCGCCGAGGTCGGCGGCGGCGTTGCGGGCGTGACTCATGGGTAGAGCTCCTTGCGGACGTCGCCCAGGAAATTCCTGATGCGTCCCTTGGGCATTGCCTGTGTGCACATACGGTCGAGCACCTCACGGTACAGCGCGACCTCGACGCGGTCCTCGCTGTAGGCGGCGCTGCTCAGACTGTCGGTGCACACCACATCCGGTATTTCCTGCATGGCGAACCGGAAGAGCGTGAAAGGCCCGAAGGCGCCCGAATGCAGCCCCGCGGTGAAGGGGTGGACCTGCAGGGTGACGTTGGGCAGCTCCGTCGCCTCCAGCAGGCGGTCGATCTGGCGGCGCATCACCTGCGGGGACCCCGCCGGTCTTCGCAGCACCGTCTCGTCCATCACGACCCAGAACTGCGGGGCGTCGGGGCGGGTGAGCACCGCCTGCCGCTCCATCCGCAGCGCCACCCGGCGCTTCAGCTCCTGCGCCGACACCCGCGGGAAGCCGACGGCCAGCACGTCGTGGGCGTACTCCTCGGTCTGCAGCAGACCGGGGACGACATGCGGTTCGTAGCCGCGGATATGGGTGGCCGAGGTCTCCAGGCTGACGTGGACACCGAACCAGCTCGGCAGCGCGTCGCGGTAACCCTGCCACCAGCCGGGCACGTTGGCCTGCTCGGTGAGGGTGAGGAACTCGGCGCGCTCGGCCTCGCCGACCCCGTACAGCTCCAGCATCGCCTTGACCGTGACCCACTTCAGGGCGGTCTCGGCGCGTTCCATGCGGGTGACGGTGGTGTGGGCCTGGCGAAGGCTCCGGCCGACGTCCTGCGCCGTGAGCCCGGCGTGGACGCGCAGATCCTGCAGCCTTCTGCCGAGCACCATCTGCAGCACCGTCGGGGCGGACCGCGGCTCACTCACGTCAGCTACCTCCTCGAACACCGGCCAGGCAGCAGTCTGCCATGCCCGAAAGGGAGGGAGGGGCCGCACTGCGCAACTATGCACCGTGCAGAGTAAACCTTGCTAACTGGCCCGTGCAGCAAGCATAGTGACGGTGTGACAGATCTTGCCCTGAGCTTGCCGGCCGCCGTGGCCGATCGCGGCGCCGGGGTTCTGTCACCGCTGAGCGCGGCCGCGTCCGTGTCCGGTACCCGTGTCCGCCCACCGCACCTGACTCGTGAGGAATCGGCCGTGGCCCTGACCGACCCCGCAACCGACGCCAGTACGCCTCCCCGTCTGGGCGGCAGCGCCCTGCGCGCCGCCTTCGGTCTGCCCGCCGACGTGCTGGCGGTGGGCGCGGCCCGGCAGCGGGTGCGCGAGCAGCTCGGTGCGTGGGGCGTGGAGCCGGACGGCGCGGACACGGCGGTGCTGATGGTGAGCGAGCTGTTCACCAACGCGCTCGTGCACACCGCGAGCGAGGTCATCACCTGCCGACTGGCGTGGATCCCGGGCCGGTTGCTGATCGAGGTGGCGGACGAGGGCGGGGCGCAGTCGGCCCCGAGGCCGCGGAAGGCGCACTCCGACGAGGAGGGCGGCCGCGGGCTGATGCTCGTCAAGCTGCTGGCGGAGCAGTGGGGCGTCGGCCCCGCCCCGCGCGGCCCGGGCCGTACCGTCTGGGCCGTCCTGCGGGCCGCCCGCGCCTGACCCCCGGGGTCGTCCCCGACCCCCCGCTACCACCCGCGCACCGCGCGATGGCTTTCCTCGGTCCCACGTCCGCGAGCCGCCGCCGCGCGGAGCCGCAGCGCGTTCCGTCCGGGCGGCGCCCACACGCCCCGGACCGCCCGCGCGCCGCCACCCGCAGCTCGCGCGCGTCCGCGCGCCCCGCGGCCGTCCGCCAATTCCCGTGTGCGCCACGAGCATTGACAGCGATCAGGGGATGCACGACACTCCCCCGGAGAGCGCTCTCCGAAGTCCCGACCGGTCCCTGTCCGATGAGTCAGTCCGGAGTAGCCCACGGCCACCGTGACACCGTCGCCGGTCAGGCGACGGTGTCACGGTGGCACGAGGCATCCCCCCATGGAGATGTGAATGAGCCTCCTGTCCCGCTTCCGCCACGCCGCGAGGCGCCGCAGACGAGCGGTCGCGATGACCGCCGTCGCGGCCCTGCTGGCGGGCGGCGCCCTCAGCGCCACCACGGCGACCTCCGCCCACGCCGCGAGCACCCTGCTGTCCCAGGGCAAGCCCGCCACCGCCTCCTCCACTGAGAACGCGGGCACCCCCGCCTCCGCGGCCGTCGACGGCGACACCGGCACCCGCTGGTCCAGCGCCGCCTCCGACCCCCAGTGGCTCCAGGTCGACCTCGGCTCGACCCAGTCCCTCTCCCAGGTCGTACTCAACTGGGAGACCGCCTACGCCACCGGCTTCAAGATCCAGACGTCCGACAACGGCACGTCCTGGACCGACGCCTACTCCACCACCACCGGCACCGGCGGTGTGCAGACGCTCGCCGTAAACGCTTCCGGGCGTTATGTCCGCATGTACGGCACCGCCCGCGCCACCGGATACGGCTACTCCCTCTGGGAGTTCCAGGTCTACGGTGGCGGCGGCTCCCCGCCGCCCGACTGCGGCAGCGGCAACGCCGCGCTGAACCGTCCCGCCACCGCCTCCTCGACCGAGAACGGCGGCACCCCCGCCTCCGCGGCCGTCGACGGCGACCCGGGCACCCGCTGGTCGAGCGCGGCCTCCGACCCGCAGTGGCTCCAGGTCGACCTCGGCTCCTCGCAGACCATCTGCCAGGTGGGCCTGAGCTGGGAGACGGCGTACGCCACCGGCTTCCAGATCCAGGTCTCCGACAGCGGGACCGGCGGCTGGACGAACATCTACTCCACCACCACAGGGCCCGGCGGCAACCAGACCCTCACCGTGTCCGGCACCGGCCGCTACGTTCGGATGAACGGCACCGCCCGCGCCACCGGATACGGCTACTCCCTCTGGGAGTTCACCGTGCACACCACCGGCACGGGCGGCGGAGGCGGGGGTGGCGGCGGCGGTGACTTCTCCGGCTCCGTGATCTCCGCCTACAAGCAGGTCTCCGCGTCCTCCTACGAGGGCGGCAACGCGCCCGCCGCCGCGCTCGACGGACGGACCACCACCCGCTGGTCCAGCCTCTACACCGACGACCAGTGGCTCCAGGTGGACCTCGGCGGCACGGGCACGATCAGCGGCATCGTCCTCAACTGGGAGTCCGCGTACGCCGCGGGCTACCACATCGACGTCTCCGACAACGGCACGTCGTGGTCCCCGCTCTACACCACGACCACCGGCAAGGGCGGCATCGAGAAGCTGCCGGTCACCGGCAAGGGCCGCTATGTGCGGTTTACCGGCACCGCCCGCGCCACCGGATACGGCTACTCCCTGTGGGAGTTCCAGGTCTACGGCACGGTCGACACCACCACGGCCACCCCGCCGATGCTCTCCGGCCCCACCAAGGCGCCGGCCACGCTGAACCAGTTCGCGCTGTCCGCGCCCGCGGACAAGGCGATGGTCACCGACACCCGCAGGCCCACCCTGTCCTGGGCGGCCGTCGGGGGCACCGCCCACTACGAGGTGTGGCTCAACATCAGCCGCACCGACTACGACTTCACCGCGTCCGGCAACCTGCTCGACCTCTACACCAAGGTCGCCGAGCCCACCGGCACCAGCTACACGCCGAGTTGGGACATCACCGACCGCTGGACGTACAAGTGGTTCGTCGTCGCGGTCAGCGGCTCGGGCGGGAGGACGACGTCCAACATCCGCACCTTCAGCGTGTATCTGCCGGACATCGAGACCGTCGCCGACGGCGTCAACATCGTCAACGGCGCCCGCGACCTCAACAAGGACGGCACGATCGAGCCGTACGAGGACTGGCGCCAGCCGGTCGACACGCGGGTGAACGACCTCCTCGGCAGGATGACGCTGGAGGAGAAGGCGTACCAGATGTTCTACAACGTCCAGACGTACCCGATGTCCGGCTGGCACTTCGGTCCGGCGCAGCCCGCCGACCTGAACAACGTGCTGATGTCCACCGCGGCCACCCGGCTGGGCATCCCGCCGGTCTCCGCGGGCGACACCACCGCCGGGTACCAGACCACGTATCCGCTGCAGAGCACTCTGTCCGCGGGAAAGGACTACCCACTCGACTACCAACTGGGCAACATGCAGCGCAAGGAGGAGCTGGAGGTCGGCGCGCGCGGCACCCTGTCGCCGCTCGCCGAGGTGGGCACCAAGGTGCTCTACCCGCGGATCCAGGAGGGCGGCGGCGAGAACGCGGACGTCGCGGCGGCCCAACTCAAGGCCCTGGTCGCCGGGTTGCAGGGCGGCCCGGAGCTGAACCCCTCCTCGGTGCTGGCGACCGTCAAGCACTGGCCCGGTGAGGGCGCGGGCGGCGAGGCCGGGATCGTCTACGACGGGGTGACGATCAAGTACCACATGATCCCGTTCAAGGCGGCGATGGAGGCCGGCGCGGTCAACATCATGCCGGGCTACGCGGGCAGTTCGTATCTCGACCCGGGCGGTCCCGGCGCGGGCGACAGCGCGAAGATCCTCGCCTATCTGCGCAACAACCTCGGCTACACCGGTCTGATCACCACGGACTGGCTGCCGTCGGGCGCGTGGGTGAACGCGGCCAACGCCGGTTCCGACGTGATGGGCGGCGCCGACCCGGGCGCGACGGGCTTCACCATGGCCGGTTTCGAGCAGCAGGTGCCGCTGGCCCGGATCAACGACGCGGTGTCGCGGATCCTCAAGCTCAAGTTCGAGCTGGGCATCTTCGACCACCCGTACGGCGACCCGGTGAACGGCCCGTACCGGTTCCACCAGCCGTCGTACACGCAGCTGGCCAACCAGGCGTCCCGTGAGTCCAACACCCTGCTGAAGAACGACGGGGTGCTGCCGCTGAAGCTGAACTCCGGCGACAGCATCGCGGTCGCGGGCGACCGGGCGACCGACGGCGCGTCCTGCTGCATCTGGTCGAGCTACTTCCACCCGGACTACGGCTCGCTGGACCAGCTCGACGCGCTCAAGGCGAGAGCGGCGACAGGCGGGGTGAACGTCTACCAGGGCACCGGCCCGGCCCCCAAGGTCGCGGTGGTGTACGTCGGTGAATCCTCGTACACCCACGCCACGGCCTGGCCGGACACCCAGCCGTATCTGCCCGCCGACCAGCTGGCCCTGATCCAGAACTACAGGAACCAGGGCATCAAGGTGGTCGTGGTGCTGACACTGCCGCGGCCGATCGTGATCAGCGACTGGAACAACCTGGCGGACGCCATCGTGGTGACCTACCGCGGCGGTGAGGAGGTCGGACCGGCCACGGCCAGTCTGCTCTTCGGCGACTACACCCCGCACGGCCACCTGCCCTGGCAGCTGCCGCGGAGCATGGACCAGATCCTCAAGCCCGGCGGCGGCGACAACCTGGCCGACGCCAACGAGGCGTGGGACCTGCCGTACGACCTCGGCGCCACCGACGCCGAGCGCGCCGACATCCGCGCGAAGATCGACGCCGGCCAGCCGGTGCCGACCACGTACGGGAATCCGCTCTATCCGTACGGCGCGGGTCTGACCAGCTGGAGCTAGCCGCACACCGAAGTACCGAGGGAGCGGCCGGCGGACCGGGGTGACCCGGCCACCGGCCGCTCTCACAACGGCGGTTGACGTTCCGTCAGTCGGTGGAGGCGGGGATGGCGTTGCGCCACACGGTGACGTCCAGGACCACGTTCTTGCTGGGGTCGGAGCTGCCCGACGCCTTCTTGTACGTGACCAGGGCCACGATGCCGGTCTGGGTGCGGGCGCAGATCTGCGATCCGGCCGACAGCCGGGGCTGCTGGATGACGTTGGTGAAGCGGGTGTCGTGCAGGCAGGTGGCCAGCGAGCCCTTCTCGTCCGCGTTCAGCAGCACCAGCTTGGTGTTGTACGCGCCGAAGTTGCAGCCCTCGAAGTCGCAGCCGTAGTAGAGGTCGTCGAAGTTGCTGTCCTTCGGCTGCAGGGTCTCGTCCGCGAACTCCAGGTGATAGCCGTCGGGCAGCTGCACATTCGGGTGCGTGGTCGGCTTGGGGTCCGGTGTCTTCGCGCTCTGGTGGGAGGTGCCGCCGCTCGAACCGCTGGTGGAGCCGCTGCCGGTGCTGTGCGAACCGCCGTTCGCGGAGTTCGTGTCGGTCGAGTCGCCCGACCCGCCGAGGGCGCGGATCACGGACGCCGCCGCGCTGATCACGAAGAGCGCGCCGACCACCGCGCCCACCACGACCAGCACCTTGTTCCTGGACTTCTTGGGCGGCTGCGGGACGAACGGCCGGGGCGGCATCGGCCCGTACGGTCCCGGGCCGCCCGGCCGCGGTCCGGGGCCGGGGCCGTAACCCCGGTTCTGCGGCACCGGCATCGGCGGCGGGGTGCCCTGCGGGTGGCCCGCGACCGGTCCGGCGGCCTGCGTCTGCTGGTAGGACCGCGGGTCGTGGCCGGGCGGCGGGGTGCCGGGCGCCGGGACCGGCGGCGGGCCCGCCTGGTGGGCGACGGGGGCGGTCGGGGTGTACGGGACGGCGGGCGGCACATACGTCGGGGCGGCGTGGCGCTGCGGGATCTCCGCGGCCACCGCGCCCGGCAGCCACTGCTCCGGCCGCCGCAACTGCGTCTCGGCGGACGCCGCCTGGCACATCCCGACGATGTCGGCCAGTGACGGCCGGGCGGCGGGGTCCTTGGCGAGGCAGGCGGTCACCAGGGGCACCAGGTCCGCGGGGAGCGCCGAGAGGTCGGGCTCCTCGTGCACGATGCGGTACAGCACGGCGTGCGAGGGGCCCTCGCCGTACGCGGGGGAGCCCAGCGCGGCGTAGGCGGCGACCTGGCCGAGCGCGAACACGTCGGTGGCGGGGCCGATCTCCCGGCCGGCCGCCTGCTCGGGCGACATGAAGGCGGGGGTGCCGACGGTGACGCCGCTGTCGGTGAGCGCGGTGGCGTCGGCGGCCCGCGCGATACCGAAGTCGATGACGCGCGGGCCGTCCGAGGCGAGGATCACGTTGGACGGCTTGAGGTCGCGGTGCACCAGCCCGGCGGCGTGCACGGCCTGCAGTGCCTCGGCGATGCCCGCCACGAGCAGCAGCAGGGTGGGCACCGGCAGCGGGCCGTGCTCGGCGACTGCCGAGGACAGGGTCGGTCCCGGCACATAGGCCGTCGCCAGCCAGGGGCGGGCGCTCTCGGCGTCGCTGTCGACGACCGGCGCCGTGTAGAGGCCCTGGACCCGCTGGGCGGCCAGGACCTCCTGCCGGAAGCGCCTGCGGAAGTCGGCGTCCTCGGCCAGTTCCGGCCGGATCACCTTGACGGCGACCGGACGGCCGCCGGGGGTGTACGACAGGTACACCTTGCCCATGCCGCCGGAACCCAGCCGTGACGTGAGCCGGTAGTTCCCGACCGCGGCCGGATCGTCCTCCTCCAGCGGCTGGAACACCTGTTCTGACGCGCCCGCACCCATCGTTGAAACCGTCCCCGTGACCGTAGTTGGCGATTGCGGGAGGAGACTACCGGCCCGCGCCGCGTTCGGCGGCACGCGCTCGACGCCGTTCACACGGTCACCACGGTTCAGGCGTTCATGAACCTGCTGACCGGCAGCGCACGGGCGACGACGCGGACGTCTCCGACGAAGGCGTGCAGCACCTGGTCGAGTTCGCCGCCGTACTCGTAACCGCCCAGCAGCCACTGCATGGCGGTGGTGCTGATGCCGGTGGAGACGGTGGCGGGGTTGCGGACGACGGGGCAGCCGTCGACGTACATCGTGGTGTGGCGGCCGTCGTTGACGACCGCGACGTGCCACCAGGTGTCGAGGGGCAGTTCGTGGCCCCAGTTGGTGACGGGGCCGTCCAGGTTGAGCGGGTAGATCGCCCATTGGAGTTCGCGGTCGCCGGAGAGGCTGAGCGTGGCCACCGGCTCCTGGGCGTCGCCCTCGGTCTTCCCCGCCTCGCCACTCATGCCCCAGCGGCTGAGCAGGGCGGCCCAGGCGTCGTTGTCGCCGTTCCAGTCGGCGGGCAGCCGGAAGAACGCCTCGACGGTGTAACCCGAGTTGAACGTGGCCTTGTTGAGCGGGGCGCCGGGGTCGGTGCGCAGACAGGCGCCCCGCAGCGGGTTCTTGTGGCCGCCGAAGAAGAGGCTGCCGTGGCCGGGCTGGTCGGGGTGGAAGTCGGTGGACCAGGTGAGGGCGGTCGCGGGGCTGCCGGGGACGTTCATCCGGGTGAGGTCGTTGCCGTGGCCGCTCAGGTCGCGAATGCGGACGTCGTCGGTGACCGGCGTGCCGTCCCGCTGCCCGCCGTCGAACCGCCAGTACGCCACGGTGCCGGGGACCAGCAGGTCCTTGGCGGGGCGCGCGGGCCGGGTGGGCACGGGGGCGAAGCCGGCGAAGCGGCGCGTGAAGTCGATCGGCACCGAGAAGTAGTCCTGGTCGCTGGTGAGTTCGCTCTCCTGGCGCTCCAGCGCGTTGAGCCGCTCACCCGCCCTGCCCATGATCCACGGGGAGACGGTCCGCACGTCGATGGTGTCGCGGTCGAGGTCGAAGTGGTAGAGCCGGATCATCGCGGCGCCGCCGTAGTAGCGGTTCTGGTAGTTGGTGATGTGCTGGTGCACCGCGTTCCCGGCCTTGTTGGTGCGCACCGTGCGTCCGGCGGGCCAGAAGTGCCCGTTGAGGGTGAGGAAGATCTGGTCGTGGTCGGCGATCAGCTCGTCCCACAACTGCTGCCCGTAGTCGGAGGGCTGGGCCTCGTCACCGGGGTTGTCGGCATAGACCAGTTCGTGCGTGGTGAGGACGACGGGGACGCCGGGGTGGGCGGCGATGACCTGCCGGGCCCAGCCGAAGCCCGGCGCGGACAGCCGCCAGTCGAGGGCGAGCACCATCCACTGGCGTCCCGCGGCCCGGAACAGGTGGTAGGTGTTGTAGCCGTCCGCGCTGGCGCCGCCGAAGGTGGCCGCGTCACGGAAGCGGCGGGGCCCGAAGTGGTCCAGGTACGGCGATCCGCCGCGCTGGTCGTCGCTCGACGAGCCGACGTCGTGGTTGCCCGCGAGCACGCTGTAGCCGACGCCGTGCCGGTCGAGGAACCCGAAGGCGCCGCTGATCGCGTCGAACTCGTGCGGCTGGCCGTTCTGCGTCAGGTCGCCCAGGTGCGCCATGAAGACGACGTTCTCCTGCTCGTCCTCGGTGCCGTCGAGGATGTAGCGGAAGGACGCCTCCAGCGGCTCGGGGTGGATGCTCTCGCCGTCGAAGAGGTACTGGGTGTCGGGCATCACCACCAGCGTGAAGCGGCGGCTATCGGTGTCGGGCCGGGCCCTGCGGGCGCCGGTGGCGGTGCCGGAGGAGGTGCTATCCGTGGGCGCGGCGGCGGCCTGGCCGGCGGTGGCCAGGGCGGCGGTCGCGGCTCCGGCGCCCACGAGCCCTGCGTTCCGCAGGAAGGAGCGTCGGCTGGAGCCCTGCTGCGGGCCGTCGGGCTGGTGGTCAGGGCTGCACATGTGCGTCTCCGTCGCTGCGTTCCACGCCGCCGTCTGCGTGTTCATGGGGTGATTCGTGGGGTGACGCGTGCACAGTACGGTCGGGTTTCGGCCACGGCGGGGGTGCGGCGGGGCAACGCGGACGGAACATCGCATGAAGGATCCGGGGCTCCCCGTTCGGGCGGGGAGCCCCGGATCCTCGATCAGGTCAGGCCGTCAGGGGTGTCACGGGTAGCTGACGACGTTGCTGGGTGTGGTGTTCGACGCGGTGACGGCTCCGGTGTCGTTGATGACATGGGTGATGGTGCCGACGCCGCCGAGCGAGACGGTCAGGGCGTCGTGGAAGCGCACTCCCGAGGTGTTGGGCGCCTCGAAGGCGTGGTAGCTGTTCACGGCCGGGTTGACGTTGAAGTAGCAGTAGCTGCCGAGCCCCCACGCCTCGTGGCTGGTGACGTTGGCGCCCACCTTGTACGCCGCGTAGCCGTTGACGCCCGAAGGGTTCGTCCAGGCGGCCTGGTTGGGCGGGTCGTACGGCATCTCGTTCTGGAAGAAGATCGTCTTGCCGCCCTGCCCGTTCCAGACCACCTCGTACTTCTGGTAGTGCTCGACGAACAGGCCGGTGGCCAGGACGTTGGCGCCGTTGACGAGCAGGCCGGTGTCGGCGGTGTTGGTGTTCCAGCCGACGGTGCCCGCGGTGCCGTGGTCGGCGCGCCAGGCCCAGATGTGGTCGATGATCGCGTTGGAGCTGTTGACGATCAGGCTGGTGGTGGCCTTGCCCGCCTTCTCGCCGCCGATCCGGAAGAACACGTCCTGGATGGTGGTGGGGTTGCCCGCGTGGCTCGCGGAGGAGCCGGACGGGCCGACGGTCAGCAGCGCGGCCGAGTTGGTGGTGCCCGCGTCGAACAGCAGGCCCTTGAGCCGCACTCCGTCGACGTCGGCGACCTGCATGGCGTTCACGCCGTTGTCCGGCACGAAGGTCGGGTAACCGATGCCGAGCACCACGGTGTTGGCCTTGGTCACGTTGAGCGTCTGGCTGAGGTGGTAGACCCCGGGGGTGACGAACAGGTTGCAGCCCTGGGCCAGGGCGTTGTTGATGGTCGCGGCGGTGTCGCCCGCCTTGACCACGTAGAACTGGCTCATCGGCAGCGAGCTGCCGGGGGTGCTGCCGCTCGCCCAGCTCGGGCCGGAGGCGTTGGTGCGCAGGGAGGGCAGGAAGACCCGGTACTTTCCGGTGCCGTCGAGGTAGAGGTAGGGCACGTCACGGGAGACCGGGGTGGTGCCGAGCGTGGTCTCCGGCGGGTTCGGGAAGGTGTTCGCCGGAGCGCCGTTCACACCCGAGAAGACCATGTTCCACACGCCGCCCGACCAACTGCCGAAGTTCGTGTCGCGGGTGTACCACTGCTGCTGCGAGATGGACGCGGTCTGGCCGCTGACCTTGGTGTCGGCGATGTAGCCGCCGCTGGCGTAGCCGTAGCTCGCCGGATAGAGGGCGAGACCACCGTGGACGTCGATCCGGCGGAAGGGCGCGGCCTGCGCCACGGCCCAACGGTCGGTGCCGCTCGACGGGTTGATGGCCAGGTTCTCCGCGGAGCGCCAGAAGTTCTGCGTGGCGTTGCCCGCGTCGGAGGCGTTGAACGCGTCGACGGTGACGTCGCCGTTGATGGTGACGTCGTCGGGGTTCTGGCCGAGTCCGGCCACCGAGGTGTAGAAGCCGACGTTGTCCGACACGTTGTACGTGCCGGGCTTGTACAGGTCGGCCACCCGGTTCTCACTGAACTGCGCGCTGTTGGTGTCCTTCATCTGCGCGAACTGCGCGTCGAGTTGGGACTGGATCGCGGCGTTGCCCATCGACGGGTCGAAGATGTGCACGTTGGGGCCGAAGTCCGGGGTGTCGGACTGTGTGGGGCAGCCCGCCGAGGTGCCGATGGTGTACGTGGCGCTCGCCACGGCCGAGTTGGTGAGTCCCGAGGCGAGGGCGATGGCCTTCACGGTGGTGGTGGACGTGACGCTGATCGGTGCGCTGTAGAGGGTGGAGCTCGCGGTCGGGGTGGAGCCGTCCCGCGTGTAGCGGATGGTCGCTCCCGCGGTCGCGTCGGCGAGCGTCACGGTCTGCGCGGAGGAGAAGGTGCCGCCCGCCGGGCTGAAGGTCGGTGTGGCGACCGTCCCGCCGGTGCCCCCGGTCCCGCCGGTGCCGCCGCCGGTGGTGCCGCTGCCCTGGGTGTACGTGAAGTGGGGGGTGTCGTACTGCGGGCCGTTCTTCTCGTAGGTGAACCAGTATTCCAGGACCGAGCCGGTGGTCAGCGAACCGACCGTCCAGGTCCAGGTGCCCGCGGTGTTGGTCATCCGGACGTTCTGCTGGTTGGCGCCGTTGACCAGGTAGTGCGCGTCGACGTAGAGCGCGGCGGTGGTGGGGGTGAAGGTGATCTTGGCCTGGGTGTCGCTGACCTGGGTGACGCTCTGCGTGTAGTCGGTGCTGTCGGCGGAGGCCGACCCGGCGACCTGCAGCAGGCCCAGCAGTCCGGCCAGCGCGAGGACGAGCGCGCCGAGCAGGGCGACGGAACGCTGGTGGCGACGCGGTCCGGGCCCGCTGCGGCCCGGGGTGATGGTTCGGCGCATCGGTGGGGTCCTTTCGTCTGGCTTCGCGAAGTGAACGCCAGATCAGTGCGGAAGTGGGGGGTGGATCGCACGCGTTGCTGAACATTCAGGGCCAGACCGCGGCCGTTCCCTGGGAATTCGCTATTTGAAAACGCTCTCAATCAATGGATCAGGGCACTTCTGGATCCGTTAGGCAGTGTCAAGTCGCCATGGCGGTCAGTCAAGAAGTTGTACGGGATTCACCTTGTGAACGCAGCGCGCCTTCGGGAGGAGAGCCCGTCCCGCGGCCCCGGAGGCGAGGGCGGGCGGTTGCGGCGAAAGCGGGTCGAACGGGCTGCCGGACGGGCATACTTCCGGATCGACGCATGGACCAGACCAATGGGCTGGCCCCGGGCCACGGTTGTCACACGAGGAGTGTTCGATGAGCGAGCCGGAAGAGCTGCACCTCAAGGTCACGGCCGACCGTTCGGGCTCCGGCCCGGCGACCTGGGGGCAGCAGGCGATCTGGGACGCGGTGTCCGTACTCGGCGACGACGCGCCGCGCTACAACGTCTCGATCGGCTTCCCCCTCGACGCCGGCTACCCGCGCGCCGCCGTACTCGACGCGGTCACCCACGCGGCCCGGCTGCACGAGTCGCTGCGCACCCGGCTGCGGCCGGACGAGGCGGGCGGACTCGTACAGACTCTGGACGCCTCCGGGCGACTGCCCGTCGCCTTACGGGAGTGCGCGCGGGAGGAGACCGGGCGGGTGGGCGACGAGTTGCTGGCGGAGCTGGCATCGCGCGCCTTCGACTGCGCCGGGCACTGGCCGATCAGGGTCGGCCTGGTCGAGGCGGACGGACTCGTCCACCACTACGTGATGGCGCTCTCCCACACCGCCGCCGACGGCGGCGGGCTGCGCCGGCTGGCCCGCGACATCCTGATGCTGGTGCAAGGCGAATCCCCGGAGCGGCTACGGGAGTTGTACCCGGCGACGCAGCCGCTGGACGAGGCCGCGTACCAGAACTCGGACCGGGGGCGCCGCCGGGACGCGGCCTCCCGCCGCTACTGGCGCACCAAGCTCGGCGACGGGCCGCGCGGGCTGTTCCCGCCCCGCGGGGAGCGCTCTCCCGACGCTCTCTTCCCGAACGCGGTGCTGCACTCCCCCGCCCTGCTGCGGGCGGTCGACCATGTGGCGGCCACCCGCAGGGTCAGCGGCTCCTCGGTGCTGCTGGCGGCCGCCGCCCAGCAGGTCAGCAGGATCTCCGGCGCTCCCGAGCCGCTGCTGCAGGTGGTGGTCAACAACCGCTTCCTGCCCGGCATGGCGCAGACCATCACCACCCTCGCCCAGGAGGGACTGTTCCATCTGCGGTCGGTCGACCGGGACTTCGGCGATCTGGTGCGGCGGGTGCACGCGGGCGCGCTCGGCGCGTACCGCTACGCCTCGTACGACAAGCGGCTGCTGGACCAGGACATCGAGCGGCTCCGCTCGGAACTGCCCGATCTCGCCGACCACAGCTGCGTCTTCAACGACACCCGTGAGCCGGGGCTGTTCCGGCCCGCCGCACCGGACCGGGCAGCGGTCCCGCTGGCCCGGGCGCGGGAACACACGACGCTGAGCTGGCCGGTGGAGTTCCCGCCGCGCAGGAACCTCAGTTTCGCCATGGACGTGGTCGACACCCCGGGGGCGGTGGAGCTGGCCATGACGGCGGACAGCTCGCTGCTCCCGCGCGCCGACATGGAGGCGTTCCTGCGCGGCTTCGAGGAGTCGATCGTCGAGGACGCGCTGGCCACGGGGTGCGGGTGAGGGACACGCTCACGGAGCGTCCGCGCTGAGGGGCGGGCCCGCGTACCGCGTCACCAGCTCCACAAACGCGGGCGCGGGCGGGGCGGCAGCGGGCCGGTGACCGCGACGGCCGCGTGGTAGCCCTCGGCGGGGGTGGGCGCCGCGGCGACCTGGCACGGTCCGAGCGGCCCGGACATGACGCCGCCCGCTCCCGGCGGGACCGGCACCGACAGCCCGTCCACCAGCCGCCCGCCGTACGCCTTCACATACGCCTCCTTGCAGGTCCACAGCCGCGTGTACGCCGCCCCCGCCGCCGTACCGGGGGCCGTACCCGGCGTGCCGCCCGCCGCCGCGGCGCGCACCGCCTCGGCCTCCGCCTGTGGGAAGTAGCGCCGGGCCAGCCGTGGCGCCGCGTCCGGGTGCACCAGGCGCTGGATGTCGATGCCCACCGCCGCGCCCTCGGCGCCGCCTTCCGGCTGCGGCACCACGGCGAGCAGCGCCCAGTCCCCGCTGGCGCTCAGATTCCAGCCCAGTCCCGCCCCCGTGCCGGTCAGCCGCGGCTTGCCGTGCGGGCCGAACGTCCGGCGCAGCGCGCCGGGTTGGGCGCCGAGCCGGCCCGCGAGGATCCAGCGCACCGCCCCGTGCGCGACGGTGTACCGCGGATCGCCCGCGGCCCGCCGCCGCTCCATCGGGTCGAGGATGGCCCGCAGTTCGGCCACCGCCTCCGGCGGCTGCCGCAGCGATATCGCCCAGACGTCGACCTCCACGAACCCGCCTGCGGCATCCCGCCGCTGACCGACCGTCATAGGCGGCGCAGCCGGGCGAGGTCGAGCAGGCCCAGCAGCGGATCGTACTCCGCGAGCAGCGCGGTGCGGCGGTCCGCCCGCAGCCGCGGCAGGTGCTCGGCGAGGGCCGACCACAGGCCGGTGTACGGGTTGCCGGAGCGGGCCCGGACGGTGGCCGCCCCGCCCGTGGCCTCCGTACCGTCGGGGTCGCCGCGTCCCGCCAGCGCGGGGCCGAGCAGCAGCAGCGCCTCCGGGTCGGCGCCCCGCAGGTCCGCCGCGGCCTTGGCGACGCTCTCGTACGCCTCCTCGGCCGGGACCCGCCCGGCGTCGCCGTGCAGGGTCAGCTCGACGTCGGCGTCGCGGGCGAGCAGCAGCCCGACGGCGGCGGCGCGGTCCGCCACCGGGGTGCCGTCGGGGGGCCGGTACGGCAGCCCGGACTGCTCCAGCACCAGGACGAGGGCGCGCGCGAAGCCCTCGTCCGCGAGATACGACCCGGCCAGCCGCAGGGCGCTGAACACCCCCGAAGTGCCCTGTTCCGTCAGGGCGAACGCGAACGGCCGCCCCGGGCAGAAGGTGCTCAGGTGCACCGAGGCGGCCCGGCCGGGCTGCACGTCGGGCGAGGCGAACACCTCGACGAGCAGGTCGACCGGCCGCTCGGGCGGCACCAGGGCGGTGATCACCGCCTCGCCCATCTCCGCGTACGACTGCCCGGCGCCGCCGCGGAGCCGCTCCTCGTCCAGCGGCAGTCCGTAGGGGCGCACCATGTCCCCGAAGAACACCCGCACGTCCGGGTCGAGCGCGGCGGGCGAGTCGGCGGGGAACGCCAGGCTCACCGCGTCCGCGAGCCGCAGCGCGGCGTCGGGGCGGCGGGGGCCGGACGCGGAGACCGTACGCACGCGGTCAGTCCTCGGCGACGACGTGTGCGGCGACGTACGCCGCCAGGTCCGTCACGGACCGCAGGTCGTCCGGGCTGATCTCCTCGATGTCGACCTGGATGTCGAGGTGGTCCTCCAGTTCCAGGATCAGTTCGAGCGTGGTGCCCGAGGTGAGGCCGAGGTCCTCCATCAGGGCGGCGTCCGGCGACACGGGCTGCGCCGGCTCCTGCTTGAGCACGCGCGGCAGGAGCAGCAGGATGCCCTGCTCGGCGCTGTCGCGCAGCTCGGCGGTGGCGGCGTCCACGGTGGCGTCGGTGGTGGCCGGGGAGGCGTCTGTCATGGTCCGATCCCGTCTGGGGGAGGTGGCCCGCCGGCGCGTGCCGGGCCGGGCATGGAGGGATGGCGCGTGAGTCAGCTGGTCGAGCGGGGTGGCGGGTGGCTCAGTGCGTGAGCACCATCGCCGCGAAGGTCGCGCCGAGCCCTGAGGCGGCGACCATGTAGCGGTCGCCGGGCCGGAGCAGTCCGCGGGTGGTGGCGGTGTGGTGGTTGAGGAAGAAGTCCGCCGCGAAGCTGTGGCCCACGGACGGGACGTTCTCCAGCACCACCCGGTCGAGCGGATAGCCGGTGGTGCGGCAGATCCGTTTCCAGGAGATCTGGTTGACGTTGTGCGGCAGGAGCAGCGCCAGGGTGTCCCAGCTCTCGCCCGCCCGTTCCAGTGCGGCCTCCATCACGCCGATCATGGCCTGCGGGTAGGCCCGCTGATAGCGGTCCAGCAGCTGGCGGTCCTCGGCGAGACGGCCGTCGAACTCGCCCCGCAGGTCCACCACATAGGACAGCACCCGGTCCCTCTCCCCGTCCGCGCCGACCAGGCAGGCGGCCGCCGTCTCTCCGAACACGGCGGTCTCCGGCACCAGTTGGGCGTCCCGGGTGAAGGTCTTCTCCCCCGCCACGATCAGTGCCAGCGCCTCCGGGTCGCCGTCCGCCGCCAGCAGCCGGCCGGCCACGTCGACGGCGAGCAGCGAGCCCGCGCAGGCATGATGGGTGACGGTGAACGCACGCGCGTGCTCCAGCCCCAGACGGCCGAGCAGTTCGTGCGGGGAGTTGACCGGGTACGGCACCCCGACCGGCATGCTGCGCGCGTGCAGCACGTAGCGGACGAGGTGGGCGCGACCGCGCAGCCCCGGCAGCGCTCCGGCCGCCGCGGCGAGCAGATCCGTCAGATCGCCGTCCGGCTGGAAACGGACCTGGTCGAGGCCGTGGAACCGGCGCAGCAACGTCTTCTGACGGGTCGTCAAACCCAGCCGCTCACCGACCGTTTCGACCGGTTCGACGACGGGGGGCAGATGGACTGCGACTGCCTTCAGTGCGGTCACGCGGGTTAGTATTCCGGCGCCCTGTGCTTCGCACAAGATCCCCCTTTGGGTACCTTCGCTCCCCCGGGCGGCGCGACGCCCGTCCGCCCGCCGACCCCCTGGAGCCCACGGTGGCCGTACCGGCCGATCCACGTCCGCACGCCCGTCCCACGTCTCGCTCCGCGTCTGCTTCCGAGGCCCCGTCGGACCTGCCTTCGGGTTCGCGTCCGCTGCGCCTGCTGTTCGTGCTGCCGCCGCTCGCCGGTCATCTGCTCCCGGCGCTGTCGCTGGCGGCGGAACTGACCCGGCGCGGCCATCGCGTGGCGTGGGCGGGCCCCGAGCCGGTGCTCCGGCCGGTGCTGGGGCCCGAGGCGCTGATCATGCCCACCGGGTCGCGGCTCTTCCGCCAGCAGGCGGTGGGCGGTACGGCGGCGATCCGCACGCTGTGGCAGGACTTCGTGGTGCCGTACACCCGGTTCACCCTGCCCAAGGTGCGGCAGGCGGTGCGGGACTGGCACCCCGATCTCGTCCTCGTGGACCAGCACAGCCCGGCGGGGGCACTGGCCGCCGAGCGGTACGGCGTCCCCTGGGCCGGTTTCGCGCCCTCGTCCATGGAGCTGGGGCGTCCGCCGCTGGACGAGCCGGGCCTGGAGGAGTGGCAGCAGGGCCTGCTGCGCGACCTGTGGAGCCGGGCCGGGCTGAACGCCGCCGAGTACGCCGATCCGCGCTTCTCCGCGCGGCTGATCCTGGCGTGCACCGCGCCCGTCCTGCTCGGGGTCGCGCCGGACACCGCCCGGGCCGCGGACTCGCCGCCCAGCACCCCGCTGCCGCCGCGATGCGCCGTGGTGGGACCGCTGCTGACGGACCGTCCGTCCACCATCGGCTTCCCCTGGGAGCAGTTGCGGCCCGACCGCAAGCACGTCCTGGTCACCCTCGGCACGCTGTCCGCCTCGGTCGCCGGGGACTTCCTGCTGCGCGCCGCCGACGCCCTGCGGTCGGTCGGCGACCGGGTGCGGGCGGTGGTCGCCGCGCCCGCGGAGGTCCTGGAGCGGCTGCCGGAGGAGATGC
This sequence comes from Streptomyces sp. NPDC051976, assembly GCF_040680795.1. Lineage (NCBI taxonomy): Bacteria > Bacillati > Actinomycetota > Actinomycetes > Kitasatosporales > Streptomycetaceae > Streptomyces > Streptomyces sp. NPDC051976. The sequence continues at coordinate 55,114 of NZ_JBFAXL010000031.1, read as the reverse complement.
TCGGGTTCACCGAGGTGCCCGTGCTCGAACTGCTGCGGCAGGGCGCGCTGGACGCGGTGCTCTGCCACGGCGGCATGAACACCGTCTGCGAGTCGCTGTCGCACGGCGTGCCGCTGGTGCTGGCCCCGATCCGGCACGACCAGCCGATCACCGCGGCCCGGGTGGCGGCCGCGGGTGCGGGCGTCGTGCTGGACTTCGAGCGGGCCGGCGCGGAGCAGATCCGGGCGGCACTGCTCGCGGTCTTGGACCGTCCCGAACCACGGCTGGCCGCCGGGGAGTTGGCGCGCGAGCTGGGTTCGCTCGGCGGCGCGCCGCGCGCCGCGGACCTGCTGGAGGAATGCGCCGTCTGACGTCGTGCCCCCTCCGGCCGCGGACGTATGCCGATTCATGGTCCAGACCATTGTCCGCACGGTGGAAGGTCGCCTAAGGTGTCGCTCGGCAAGGCCCTGCAGGCCCCGCCGGCCGGGCGGGACCTGCCAGACACGGCCTCACACGGCCTCCGCGCACTTCCCCACCACGACCGGGAGACTCGGTTGATCGTGACCAAGGGCCTGCGCAAGTCCTTCCCGTCCCGAGGGGGCCGCGGCGAACCCGTCGACGCGGTCCGCGGCATCGACCTGACGGTCGGCGAAGGCGAGATCTTCGGCTTCCTCGGCCCCAACGGCGCGGGAAAGACCACCACGTTGCGGATGCTCGCCACGCTGGTCCCACCGGACGGCGGTACGGCCACCGTCGCGGGCGCCGACCTGCTCGGCGAGGCCGCCGAGGTGCGGCGCCGCATCGGGTACGTCGCCCAGGGCGGCGGCACGGCCGACGGGGTGAGCGCCCGCGAGGAACTGGTCCTGCAGGCACGGATGTACGGCGTCGGCAAGGCCGAGGCCCGCACCCGCGCGCAGGAGGCGGTGGACGGCTTCGCGCTGGGCGAGTTCGCCGACCGGAACTGCGGCACGTACTCCGGCGGCCAGCGCCGCAGGCTGGACCTGGCGCTCGGGGTGATCCACCGGCCTCGGCTGCTCTTCCTCGACGAGCCGACGGTGGGCCTGGACCCGCAGAGCCGCGCCCATGTCTGGGCCGAGATACGGCGGTTGCGCGACCAGGGGATGACCGTGCTGCTCACCACCCACTACCTGGACGAGGCGGACAGCCTCTGCGGCCGGGTCGCGATCGTCGACCACGGCCGCGTCGTGGCCGAGGGCACGCCCGAGCAGTTGAAGAAGGAGATCGCGGGCGACGCGGTCTCGCTCTCGCTGCGCTCCGAGGACTGCCCCGCCGCCGAAGGGGCGCTCGGCGCGCTGCCCTGGGTGAGCGGCCTGGAGTCGGTGCCCGGCGAGCCGGGCGCGGACGCGGGCGACGGAGGCAGCGGCGGGAGCGATGCGGGAGAGACGGTGCTGAGGCTCTATGTCGACAGCGCGGCAACCGCTCTCCCGCGGCTGATGCGGGTGCTCCAGGAGGCGGGCGTGGAGCCCCTCCTGGTGCAGTTGCGCCGCCCCAGTCTGGACGACGTCTTCCTGGCCAGGACCGGACGGCCGCTCGACGGCGGCTGAGGCGCCCGCTCCCGCCCGCCCTTCCCTTGACTCCCCGTCCCTCTCCTCCCCCGCGAGGCCACTGTGAAGCTGCTGCGCGACACCTGGCTGGTCTTCCAGCGGCAGGTGCTGCTGATGTTCCGCACGCCGGTCTGGATCGTGGTCGGCATCCTCCAGCCCCTCTGCTACCTGCTGCTGTTCGCCCCGCTGCTGAAGCCCGCACTGGCCTCCTCCGGCGCCCACAGCTACGCCGACGCGTACCGGATCTACGTACCCGGCCTGCTCAGCGCGCTGGCGCTGATGGGCGGCCTGTTCACCGGTTTCGCGCTGCTCGGCGAGTTGCGCGGCGGCATCGTGGAGCGCTCCCGGGTGACTCCGGTCAGCCGGGTCGCCCTGCTGCTGGGGCGGGCGCTGCGCGAGGTGCTGGCGCTGCTGATCCAGGCGGCGCTGGTGACCGTACTGGCCCTGCCGTTCGGGCTGTCGGTGCGGCCGCTGGACCTGCTGCTGGCCTTCCTGCTGCTGGCGCTGATCGCGCTGATGTCCTCCAGCGTGTCGTACGGGCTCGCGCTGCTGGTGCCCAGTGACGCCGCCCTCGGCCCGGTCGTCAACACGATCGCGCAGCCGCTGGCACTGCTGTCCGGCACCCTGCTGCCGATCGCCCTCGCCCCGCACTGGCTGCGCGCCGCGGCGGACTGGAACCCCTGTTTCTGGGCCGTCGAGGGCATGCGGGCGCTGTTCGCGGGCGATGTGGGAGCGCCCGCCGTGTGGCGGGCGCTGGTGCTGATGGCGGGCCTGACGGTGGTGGCGGTGGCCTGGTCGGCCCGGTTGTTCACCCAGCGGATCCGCTGACCGGGCCGCCCTCCTCCGCGGCGACGGCGGCGACGAAGGCCGCCAGCCTCCTTACCCCGTCCCGAATGTGAGCGGGTGTCAGATAGCTGCACGACAGCCGGGCCGTCCGCTCGCCGCCGCCCGCCGGGTGGAAGCCGGACATCGGCGTCCACAGCACCCCGTACTCGCGGGCGCAGCGCTCCATCGCCCGCTCGTCGGCGGCGAAGGGCAGTGTGACGACCACGAAGAAGCCGCCCTCCGGGAGGTTCCACGACACCCCGTGGTGGTGCCGCCGGTCTGCCGGGAATGCGCTCTCCAGGGCGTCGAGGAGGGTACGGAGATTGCTCGCGTAGAAGGCGCCCGCGTCCTTGTTGGCCTCGCGCAGCCGGAAGTCGCAGCGCAGCAGCATGCCGCCGATGACCGCCTGGCTCACCGCCGAGGTGTTGACCGTGGTCATCGACTTGAGTTTGGCCAGTTCGTCGGCGAGCGCGGTGGTGCCGTGCGGGCCGCGCACCCGCTGGTCGGCGACGACGTAGCCGATCCGGGCCCCGGGCAGGCAGGTCTTGGCGTACGAGCCGATGTGGATCACCTGGCGCCCGGTGTCCAGCGCCTTGAGGGTGGGCCGCGGCTGCCCGTCGAGCGCGAAGAAGCCGTAGGGGTCGTCCTCGACGACCAGCAGGCCGGCCTCCGCCGCGACCTCCAGCAGCCGCCGCCGCGCCGGGACGGAGAGGCTGGCACCCGACGGGTTGGCGAAGTCCGGCACCACGTAGCACGCCCGCGGCCGCCGCCCGGCCGCCCGCTGCTCGCGGACCGCGACCGCCACCGCCTCCGGGTCGAGACCGCCGTCCGCCGACTCGGGCACCGGTACGACGGTGACGTCCAGCAGCCGCGCGGCGCCCGTGATGCCCACGTAGCAGGGCGAGGCCACCAGCAGGACGTCGTCGGGGCCCGCGCACAGCGCCCGGAGCACCAGCAGCATGCCCTCCTGCGCGCCCGCGGTGACGACGATCGCCTCCGGGTCGGCCACGATCTTTTCGTCCGCGTGCAGTTGACGGGCAATCAGATCGTTGATGAAGCCCTTCGTCCGGCCGTACTGGAACAGCCGCTCCCGCACGGCGTCCGGTCCGAGCCCCTCGGTCTCGCGCAGGTGGGTGAGATACGCCTCCAGAGCGGCGGGCACCTCCGCCGGGTCGAACAGCCCTTCGTAGGGGCGGCCGGGCGCGAAGGAGACGGCGTCCGGGTAGCGCAGGGTCGCCTCGTTGAGGAAGGTCATCCGGTCGAGCAGCGGGTCCGAGAGCGAGCCGTGGAGGTCGTCGAGCAGCAGCTCGCCCGGGTCCGGCTCCTCTCCCGCGGGTGCGTGTCCGCTCCCCTCCCCGAACGCCTCCCGCAGCCGCCGCGCCGCCAGCCGCTGGGCCGCGCGGGCGTCGTCGAAGGTGGCGGTCATGGTGAAGAAGCCGTGTGCCATGCCGGTGAAGCGGTGGAGGGAGACGGGGACGGCGGCGGCGCGCAGCCGCTCGGCGTAGCGCTCTCCCTCGTCGCGCAGCGGGTCGTACTCGGCGGTGATCACGGTGGCGGGGGGCAGGCCCGAGAGGTCGGCGGCGCGCAGCGGGGACGCGAGGGGGTCGGCGCCGTCCTCCGGTGCGGCGAGGTAGTGGGACCAGTACCAGTCCACCGAGTGCCGGTTGAACAGGAGGGAGTCCTCACCGTCCTGGGCCGAGGGGGCGCCGGGCGGCCGGTAGTCGGTGTTGGGGTAGACCAGGAGCTGGTGGCGCAGACGCGGGCCGGGGTCGTCGCGGCGCAGCAGGGCGACGGCGGCGGCGAGGTTGCCGCCCGCGCTGTCGCCGCCGACGGCGACGCGGGTGGCGTCCAGGCCGAGCCGGGCGGCGTTGGCGTACAGCCAGCGCAGCGCGGCGTGGCTGTCGTGGACCGCCGCGGGGAACGGGTGCTCGGGGGCCAGCCGGTAGCCGACGGTCGCCACCACGCACCCGGCGGCGTTGGCCAGGCCGCGGCTCACCCCGTCGGCGGTGTCCAGGCAGCCGAGCGTCCAGCCGCCGCCGTAGAGGTAGAGCAGCACGGGCAGGCCGGGTGTCGTCGCCGGGCGGTACAGCCGGACGGTCAACGGACCGCCGGGGCCCGGGATGACGCTCTCCTCGACCCGCGCCACCGGTTCCGGCGTGCCGCCCGCCGACCGCAGCGCCGCGAGGTCGTCGGCGCGGGCCCGGTCCAGCGGGAGGGTGTAGAGCGGCGGCGTCCCGGCCCGGGCGCGCGCTTCGCGCAGCCGCTGCCACTGGGGGTGCAGCGGCGCCATCAGCGGGTCTCCTCGGGGGTGTGGGCGGTGGCCGCGTCGGTCGCGTCTTCGGTGGCGTCCTCGTCGGCGTCGGCGGGGATTGCGCTCTCCGAGGGAGGTGCGCCCGGGGCCACCGCCTCCAGGTAGAGCGTCTCGTCCCGGCGGAAGCCGGTGTCCAGGGCGGCTACGTCGTTTCTGGTGCCTTCGCGGTAGTCGCGTCTGCTCACCTGCCACCCGTCGAACCCCGCGACGGCGAGCGCGTACCGCAGTTCGGCCTCGTCGTAGATCCAGCGGTGGCCGAAGTGGTAGAAGATCTGGTTGACCATGAAGGCCCGGCGCTCGGGCATGGGCGGCCCGACGCGCAGGGTGCGCAACCGGCGGCGGTGCCTGGCGAAGAAGCCGCCGCGCTGGTCGAGATAGCCGCGGACGTACAGTTCCAGGTCCGGGGTGGTGAGCCGCAGCACCCCGCCGGGCCGCAGGACGCGCCGCACCTCGCCGAGCCAGCCGATCACGATGCCCAGCGGCACGTGCTCGACCAGGTGCTCGGCGTAGACCCAGTCCACGACCGCGTCGTCGAAGGGCAGCGGCTCGCCGATGTCGAGCTGGGTGAAGCGGTGGACGCCGTCGACGAGGTAGAGCGGTCCCGGCGCGGTGGACGTCTGCGGGGTGTGCAGCGGCAGCAGGTCGGTGCCGAGCCCCTGCGGGTGCGGGGTGCGGAAGGACGCGAACTCGATGCCGGTGAGGCCGAGTTCGAGGAAGTCGGCGCGGGTGCGCGGGGCCTTGGCGCGTACGGTCTCCAGCGTCTCGCAGGCAGCCAGGTTCTCGGTGAACCGGGCCATCAGGGTGTCGAGGCGCGCGGGGTCCTCCCAGTCCCAGCCGGGGAACGCGGGGTCGGTCTGCCCGCCTCCCGTTCCCGTACGGGCTCCGGGGCCGGTGGCGTCGGCCGGTTCCGCGGGCACACTGGTCACCGATTCCTCCTGGGGTCGTGCGGTGGGGCGGACGGGGTGGTTCTGGCGAGGGCCGAGGCATCGAGGTCGGCCAGGGTCGGGCGGCCGGAGAGCACCATGGCCTCCAGCAGTTCGGAGCGCAGCAGTTCCAGTACGGCGGCGGCGCCCTTCGCTCCGTCGCAGGCCAGGCCCCACAGCACGGGGCGCCCGACGAGCACGGCCCGGGCGCCGAGGGCGAGGGCCACGGCGACGTCGGTCCCGGAGCGTATGCCGCCGTCCACGAGCACCGGACAGCTCGGCGGTACGGCCGCGACGACCTCCGGCAGGGCGTCCAACGCGAGCACCGCACGGTCGAGTTGGCGCCCGCCGTGGTTGGAGACGATCAGCGCGTCCACACCGTGGTCGACGGCGAGCGCGGCGTCCTCCGCGGTCAGCACACCCTTGAGTACCAGCGGCAGCCGGGTCCTGGCCCGTAGCCACGCCAGGTCGGCCCAGGTGATCCGCGGGTCGAACTGCTCGCGTGAGTGCGCCTCGATGCCGGAGTCGCCGGCCGTGGTCCGGTGGCTGGTCGCGGTGAGGACGGGGTCGAGGTTGACGGCGCTGACCGAGGGCGGCAGCGCGAAGGAGTTGCGCAGGTCGCGGCGGCGGCGGGCCACCTTCGGCGCGTCCACGGTGAGCACCAGCGCGCGGTATCCGGCGGTCTCGGCGCGGGCCACCAGCGCGGCGAGGGCGTCGCGCCGCCGCAGCCAGTAGAGCTGCAGCCACAGCGGGCCGGTGGCCGCCGCGGCGGTCTCCTCCAGTGTGCGGCTGGCGAAGATACCGGTCACCAGGAGCGCCCCGGCCGTCCCGGCGGCCTCCGCGGTGGCGGTCTCACCGTCCGGATGGACCAGACGGTGGTACGCCATTGGTGCGATGCCCACCGGAGACGACAGGCGGTCGCCCAGTAGTTCGAGCGAGCAGTCGGGGGCGGACACGTCGACGAGGACGCGCGGCCGCAGGCGCAGCGCGAGATACGCCGCCTCGGCGTCGCGCAGGGTGTGCTCGGCGCCGCTGCCGCCCTCGACGAAGTCCCGGACCGGGGCCGGGAGCAGGTGCCCGGCTCGCTCGCGCAGCGCGTGAATCGTGAGCGAGGGCATGGTCGTGACGCACCTCCGCGGCGCTGATTGCTCATCAACTCGGGCTGGGCGCAAGGAGCTTAAGGGGTACTGGACTATTGGTATAGACCTTGACGATCCGAGCGGCGCTGTGCGAGTGTCAGCCGACGGAGTTCGCATCACATTCGGCTGATTCACCGCACATTTCAGGTTTTGCTGTCTTCTGTCATGTGGAGTCCCGTTGCCCCTCAACGAACGGACCGACTGGGTGGACCCCGTCCTGCTGGCGGGCCCCGACCACGAACCGTGCCTCGACCTCGGCCGCCCGCTGCACCGCGGCGCCCTGCGGCGGCTGGTGGAGGAACGGCAGTCGGCGCTCGGCGCGGCGGGCCCGCTGCGAGGCGGCACCGCGGCGCTGCGGCTGCCACCGTCACTCGACCTGGTCACCACACTGCTGGCGGTGTGGCGCGGCGGCGGCACGGCCGTGCTCCTCGACCACCGGCTCACCGACGCCGAGGTGGACGTGGCGCTCGGCATGCTCCACCCGCGGGTACTGCTCTGCTCCCCCGCCCATGCCCCGGCCGGGCTGCGCGACCTTCCCCGCACCGCACTCGGCACCGCCGGCGCCCCCGGCGGCGGGGGCGAGGACGTCGTCGCGGTGGCGCTGCCGGACGGGCGCCCCGCGGCGACGGACCACGTCGTGGTCCAGCTCAGCTCCGGATCGACCGGACGGCCCAAGGCGATCGCCAGGACCGCCGCCGACCTCACCCGCGAACTGGCCTGCTACGCCAAGCTGTCGGCGTTCCCCGGGCCCGGTGAACGGGTCGTACTGCTCTCCTCGATGGTCCATGTGCTGGGCCTGGTGGGCGGTCTGCTCAACGCCCTCCACTCGGGCGCGGAGTTGGTGCTGCCCGACCGGATGACCCCCGCGGGCATCCTCGCCGCGGTGGGCCGCAGGGACGCGCCGACCACGGTGATCGGCGTGCCCTTCCACGCCGAACTGCTCGCGGGCCGCAGGGAACCACCCGCACTGCCCCAGTTCCGCCGGATGATCGTGGCGGGCGAACTGGTCCGCCCGGGGGTCCCCGAGGCGTTCACCGAGCGCTACGGGATCCCGCTGGGCACCATGTACGGCATGACGGAGACCGGGGTGATCGCCACGGACCTGTCCGGGCTCTCCCGGCCCTGGCTCGAACCCGTCCACGGGATGGAACTGTCCCTCGCCGACGGGGAGTTGCACCTCGCGCTGCCCGAGTCACCGTATCTCGGGGAGCCCGACCCGACCCGCTGGTCCGAGGGGCTGCTGCACACCCGCGACGCCGCCTCCCTCGACCCGGCCACCGGCCGGGTCGCCGTCCACGGACGGCGTGACTCGCAGGTCTCGATCGGCGGACTGAAGGTCGACCTCACCGAGGTCGAGCAGACGCTCGCCGCACTGCCCGGCGTGGCCGAGGCGGTGGTCCTGTTCACCGACGGGGCCATCGAGGCGTACGTGTCCGGCCCTGACACCGGTCCCGAACCGCTGCGCGAGCGGCTCGCGGAGCGGCTGGCCGGATACAAGCTGCCACGCCGGATGGTGGTTCTGCCCGCGCTGCCCCGCACCGCCACCGGGAAGCTGTCGCGCAGCGCCGACACACTGCGCGAGCACGCCTCCGACCACCCGTAGCGGCGGCGGCCACAGGACCCGTCGCGCGGCCACCGCCGCGGGGACCGGCGGCCGCGCGCCCTCCGCCAGTGCACCGCGTTCCCCCACTCCGCTCACCCGACATGTGCCTCCCCTCCGCCCCCGCGCGGCCCCGTGACCCCGGCCGCCGCGCGGGGGTGCCGCGGACGCGCCGCGTCCGGCCCCAGACACCGGCCGCGGCGCGTCCGCAGGCGTCGCCTCACGACGCCACCGCCGTACCGCCGTACCGCCGTACAGACCAGCACTGCCGTACAGACCACCAGCACCGCCGTACCGCAAGCGCTCTCCCACCGCCCTCACCGTGCACCGAGGAGTACCCCATGCAGGAGCAGATCCGTGCCTTCGTCCTGGCCGCGCTCACGGAGATGAACTACGACGTCTCCGAGGTCACCGGTGACACCGACCTCGGCCCCGCGGGCCTCGATCTGGAGTCGCTGGCGCTGGCCGACCTCTCCGTCCAGGTGGAGGAGGAGTACGGGGTCCGCTTCGAACTCGACGACATGGAGCACGCGGCGCTGATGACGCTGGACGAGTTCACCACCTATGTGGCCGACCGGCTGGCCAAGGGCGGCGAGCCGGTCGCGAGCGCGTCGTGACGCCGCTGACCCGCGAGGAGGTGCTGACCCTCCTGGCCCGCTTCGGCAACCGCTCTCCCGAGCTGGTGGACGAGCACATCGGTTCGCTCGAACTCACCTGGCTGCTGGCCGAGGTCGAGCAGGAGCGCGAGGTGGTGCTGGAGCTGTCCGAGCAGCGGTTCGCGTCGGTGCGGACGGTCGACGACGCCGTCCGCGTGCTGTCGGACGTGCTCCAGGAGGCGGCCGCGCCATGAGTACGGTTCTCGTCACCGGGCTGGCCGTGCGCAGCGCCGCGGGAGAGGGCCTGACGCGGTTACGGTCGGCCACGGCGGCGGCCCTGCCGCTCTTCCGGCCGGTCGACCGCTTCCCCGCGCCCGCGGCAGGGCCGGGCACCGCCCCGGGTGAACCGCCGCCGCCCGCCGCGGCGTTGGCCGGATCACCCGGCCTCGGTCCGCTGCTCGCCGAGGTGGTCGCCGAGGCGCGCGCCGTCGCGGGCTGCCCGCGCTCGGCCGGGCCGCTGCTGCTCGCGCTGCACGCCGACGCCCGCACCGCGCGGGTCGCCGCCGCCGTCGACCCGGCCGCGCGCGTCTACACCGGCGCGTGCGTGGCCGCCGCCACGGCCGTCGCCGACGCCGCCGCCGCGATCGTCTCCGGGCGGGAGGACCGCGTGGTGGTCGCCGCGGGCTATCTGGTCGAACGTGACACCTACGCACTGTTCTCGGCGGGCCGCGCCCTGGCGCGCGACGGCGCGGTGCGGCCGTTCAGCAGGGACAGGACCGGTGTGCTGCTCGGCGACGCCGTGGTGGCCGTGGTCCTGGAGTCGTCCGCGGCGGCGCGGGCGCGCGGCGGCCGGGCGGTGGCCCGGCTGGCCGGCTGGGGCCGCGCGGGCGACGCCCACCATGTCTGCCGCCCCGCCCCCGACGGCTCCGGGCTGTCCCGCGCCGCCCGCTCGGCCCTGACGCGGGCCGGGGTGACGCCGGACCGGATCGGCTACATCAACGCGAACGGCGCCGGGTCGGCGCTGGGCGACGCTTCGGAGGCGCGGGCGCTGCACGACCTGTTCGCGGGGACCGCTCTCTTGGCGGGCCGCGGTGCGCGTGCCGCCTCCGGCCCGTTCGGGGGCGACGGCCCGCCTTCGGGCGGCGCGTCCCTGGCGCTGCCGCCGGTCGGCGCCACCAAGTCCGTCCACGGCCACGCGCTGGAGGCGTCCGCCCTGCTCGAACTGGCCGTCACCGTAGCGGCGTTGGACGGCAGGTCGGCGGACGCGGCGCTCCCGGGCACGGCGGGGTGGCTCGGCCCCGACGACAAGTGCGGTGTGCGCCCGCTGCTGGCGGGCGACCCGCCGCCCGCCCGTCCCCCGACCCATGCCCTCACCCTCAACGCGGCGTTCGGCGGCGCCAACACCGCGCTCCTGCTGGCGGCGGCATGAGACCCGCCGTTCCCACCACCTCCCCGGACGTCCTCGCCGTCCTCGCGCAAGCACGCTGGGCCACCGCCGACGACGGCCCGCCGCCGGCCGTCGCCGGGTTCGTCCTGTCGGAGTTCAGCCCACTGGTCGCCGCCGCGGCCGAGCGCTGCCTGGAGTCCCACTTCGGGGCGCCGCCCGTCGCGGCGGGCGACCGCGTCGCCGTCCTGCTGATCAGCCCCCAGGGGGACATCGGGACGGCCCGCGCGGTCAGCGACGCCCTCGACCAGGGCCGCCGCGTACCGCCCCTGCTGTTCTTCCAGTCCAACCCGAACGCCGTACTGGGCCACATCGCCGCCCGCTGGGCCCTCGGCGGCCCGGTCATGTCGCTCGGCGCGGGCCACGGGGTGCCGGAGGCGGACGAGGGATCGCCATCCCCCGGTGACGGCGGCCCGTTGGACGCCGCCGCCCTGCTCCTCGATGACGGCGACGCCGATCTCGTGCTTCTGCTGACCGCCCGGCCGGGGCTGGCGACAGCCGCTCTCTGCGCCCCGCCCGGACAGAAGGCGGCGGTCGGGGCGGCGGCGCCCGGGGCTCTGACCAATTCACCTACGCCCAGCGTCATCTGACATCCCTTCACCGCACGACCCAAGGAGATCGGCATCCCATGACCATCCGCAGTCTGCGGGCAGAGCTGGCCGGAGATCCGGCGGTCGGTGCCGCGAACGTGCTGACCACGCGGGTCGAGCGGGGGCTCGACCCGGACGCGCCCGCGCTCACCTTCGACACGCCTGTCGACGGCCGCCCGGCGTGGGAGCCGCTGAGCGTAAGGGAGTTGGACCGGGCCGTACGGGTGCGGGCTGCCGCGCTGGACGGGCTGGGGGTGCGGCGCGGCGACCCGGTCGCCGTACAGACGGCGGACGCGGCCGACAACGTGCTGGCTTTCCTGGCCGTGGCGCGGCTCGGTGCGGTGCCCGCACTGATCAACCCGCTGCTGGACGGCGAGCGCACCGCCAGCTATCTGGAGGGGCTCGGCCGGGGGGCGCGGGTGGGCCTGGTCGCGGACGCCGAGCATCTGGCCGCGCTGGACGGACGGCCGCACGCGGTACTCGCCGGGATCGGTGAACTCGCGGCGGGCGACCCGGAGTCCGCGCCGGCCCCGTACCGGCACTGGGGCGGTGATCCGGTGGCGATCACGCACTCGTCGGGCACGACCGGCCTCCCGAAGGCGGTGGCGCACTCGCACGACAGCCTCTACGCGGCGATCCGCTACCGGCTGGGCCTGCCCCGGCCGCAGGGGGCGCACCGGATGCTGAGCGCGCTGCCGTCGCCGCACGCGGCCACGCTCATCGCCGTCAACCTGGCGCTGAGCTTCGGTTCCGAACTGCTGCTGCTGTCACGGCAGACGGGCCCGCAGGTGCTCGACGCCATCGAGAGCTGGCGGCCGGGCAGCGTCTACGGCTTCGCGACCACCTGGACCGATCTGGCGCGGTACGACCTGGGGGCGCGTGACCTCGACAGTGTGGCCCTGTGGTGGAACACCGGCGACTGCGCGCACGCCACGCACATCCGGCGGCTCACCGCGGTCGGTTCGCGCGAGGAGGCCGCACGCGGTGGCCGGGTGCGGACACCCGGCTCGGTGTTCGTGGACGGTCTGGGCTCGACCGAGATGGGGCACTCGCACTTCTTCATCAGTCACACCGTCGCCTCCACCCGCTTCGGCCGCTGCGTGGGCCGCCCGCACGCCTTCGTGGACTGCGCGATCCTCGACCCGGACGGCAACACACTGCCCGCGGGCGAGGTCGGCGAGCTGGGAACACGCTCTCCCACCCTGGCGCTGGGCTACTGGAACGACTCGGCGGCCACCTACCGCACCCGGGTGCGCGGTTACTTCCTCACCGGTGACCTGATGTACCGGGACGAGGAGGGCTTCTACTACCACCTGGACCGGGCGGTGGACGCGGTGGACCTCGGTGGCGGGCTGCGGCTGTACACCGCGCAGGCCGAGGAGCAGGTGCTCGCCGCCTGCCCCGACGTCTTCGACTGCACGGTGGTGGCGGTACGGCGCGGCGGCAAGGCCGTCACCGACGTGCTGCTGCAGCTCACGCCGGAAGCGGACCCGGCCGCGGACCGTACCGCCCGCGTCCTCGGCGCGCTGGCACCTCATGTGGCCGCGACCGTACGGGATGTGCTGGTCGTCGCGGACGAGGACCTGCCGCTCGGGCCGACGGGCAAGGTGCGCAAGGTCCTGCTGCGCGAGCGCCACCTGGCCGGGGTGGACGGATGACGGCCGCGGCGGGCCCGGAGCCCGGGACCGGGGCGGCACGGGAGAGGGACGCGGCACCCGGCCGGGGCACGGCGCCCGGTGTGGACGCGGCGCATGGCCAGGACCGGGTGAATGACCGGGACGTGGCCCGTGGCGTGGACGCGGCGACCGTCACCGGGATCGGGCTGTTCACACCGCTGGGCCGCGCGCCCGCGGACGTGTTCGGTGCGCTGGCCGCCGGGGTGAGCGGCATCGGTACGCCGCCGGAGGGCCACCCGGCGCACGGGTGGCTGACGGCGGCCGGGCTGGCGCCCGCGCTGGCGGCCACCGAGGTGCTGCCGCCCACGGAGACCCGCTGTGTGGACCGCTTCGTGCTGCTGGCGCTCGCCGCGGCGGGCGACGCGCTCGCCGACGCCGGGCTGCTGGTGGGGCGGGACGTGGCCGCGGACCGCTGCGCGGTGGTGCTGGGCACCGGGGGCGGCGGCCTGGAGACGTTCGAGCAGCAGTCGCACCGCAGGCTGGAGCGCGGCAGGCCCGCGGTCAGCCCGTATCTGCTGCCGGGCATGCTGTTCAACATGGCCGCCGCCCGGGTGGCCATCGCACACGGCATCCGCGGTTACAGCGCGGCGCCGGTGACCGCGTGCGCGGCGGGCGCGCAGGCCGTCGCCGAGGGGCTGCGGCTGATCCGCGGCGGCGAGGCCGATGTGGTGGTGTGCGGCGGCAGCGAGTCGCCGCTGCATCCCACGATCGCGGCGGCGTTCACCAACTCGCGGGCACTCGCCTCGGGTTGGGCGGACCCGGCGGAGGCGTCCCGGCCGTTCGACGTAAGCCGCAACGGCTTCGTGCTCGGTGAGGGCTGCGGTGTGCTGGTGCTGGAGCGCGCCGGGCACGCCCGGGCCCGGGGGGCCGCGGGGTACGCGGACGTCGTCGGCTGGGGTGCCTCCACCGACGCGCACCATCCGACGATGCCGCGGCCCGACGGGGAGGGGGCGGCCGACGCCATGCGCGCCGCGCTGCGCTCCGCCGGGCTCACGCCGGGCGACATCGGCTATGTCAACGCCCATGGCACGGGCACCAAGTTGGGCGACACAGCAGAGGCCGCCGCGCTTCGGGCGGTCTTCGGTGCGGACGGTCCGCCGGTCAGTTCGACCAAGGGGGCGACCGGTCATCTGCTCGGCGCGGCAGGGGCGGTGGAGGCCGCGTTCTGCGCGCTGGCGCTCGCCGCCGACACCGCACCGCCGACGCTCAACCTCGAAGAACCCGACGCCGCGCACGGAATCGATCACGTGCGCGGCGCGGCACGGCACGGACCGCTGGGCGCGGTGCTCTCCAACTCCTTCGCCTTCGGCGGTCACAACCTCAGCCTGGTGTTCGGCCCGCCGAGCACCAGCGGCACCCATCTCCCGGGGAGAAGACCATGAGTGTCCACGGCATCGCCTATGTGCAGTTCTTCTGCGAGGACGCGTACAAGTACGCCGACCGATTGCGCGACGACTACGGGTTCACGATTCGTGACGCCCCGGCGGACCGGCCGGGACTGACCAGGCTGACCGCCCGTCAGGGGCGGATCACCCTGGTACTCGACTCGGCGGCCGCTCCCGACGATCCGGTCAACGGTTTCGTCAGCCGCCACGGCGACGGCGTCGCGGTGCTCGCCCTGCTCTGCGACGACGCGCGGGACGCGGCGGAGCAGGCCGAACGCGCCGTGCGCCGGGGGGCGTCGGCGCTGGACGGCACGACCGTGGCGGGCTTCGGCGATCTCGCGCTGCGCTTCACCGGGGCGGACGACCCGCTGCTGGCCGGGAACGACCACGCGCCGGATGCCGATCCCTCGCTCCTCGCCGAGATCGACCATCTGGCGGTGTGCGTGCCCGCGGGAACGCTGGCGCGGTCGGTCCAATACAGCGAGCAGTCGCTGGAGTTCCGGGTGATCTTCAGCGAGTACCTGGAGATCGGCGCGCAGGCGATGAACTCCCAGGTGGTGCAGAGCGCGTGCGGCGGAGTGACGCTGACCCTGCTGGAGCCCGACCCCTCGCGCGAACCGGGCCAGATCGACGGCTTCCTGGCCGCCCACGGCGGTGCGGGCGTCCAGCACCTGGCCTTCCGTACCGACGACATCGCCACGGCGGTACGCACCCTGGGCGAGCGCGGGGTGGCCTTCCTCAGCACACCGGGCACGTACTACGACGCCCTGCCCGGCCGTCTCGGCGGGACCGGGATCCCCCCGGGTGTGCTGCGGGAGCTGAACCTGCTGGTCGACCAGGACCACGGCGGCCAGCTCTTCCAGATCTTCACCCGCTCCACGCACCCCCGCAACACCCTCTTCCTGGAGCTGATCGAGCGCCGCGGCGCGGGCACCTTCGGCTCTGCCAACATCAAGGCCCTCTACGAGGCGGTGGAGCGCGAGCGCGCCGACGGCGTGTGAACCGTGCGGCAGTCGCTCCCGTCCGCAACCCCCTCCCAGGAGACCCCGTATGACCACGACGACCGGCTCACCCACCCCGGATACGACGACCATTCCCGCAGCCGACGACCGCTTCGTCCTCGGCGCGCACGAGACCGCCGCGCTGCCCACCGCGCGGGACGCGCTCGACTACGCGGAACACGGCTGGTTCCTGTCCGGGCGGATCTTCTCCGACGCCGAACTGGACGCGCTCCAGGAGGCGGCCGAGCGCTACTACGCGGGCCACCGCGACCGCGAACTCCCGGTCAGGCCACGCCATCTGGCGTCCTGGCGGCCCGCCGACGGCCCGGTCCAGCGCCACAACGACTACGTGCACTACGAGAGCGACGCGATCGGCGCGCTGCTGCGCAAACCGCTACTGGGCGCGGTCGCCGCCGGGCTTGCCCAGGTGCCGGAGATCCGGGTCTTCCAGGCGACGCTCATCCACAAGCCGCCGGTGCCGGAGGAGCCGAGCAACGTGGTGCCCTGGCACTTCGACAAGCACTACTGGCAGACGTCGACCTCGCAGCGGATGCTCACCGCCTTCATCCCCTTCCACGACTGCACGGTGGAGATGGGCACCATCACGATGGTGGACGGCAGCCACCGCTGGGAGGAGCGGCCCGGAGGTGATGACTCGACCCGGCACTTCGCCGCCCGCGACCCCCGCGAGCTCGACCAACTGCTCGCCGCCAACGCGGAGTTCAACGGCGCCGAGGTGCGCAGGGTGTCGGTGGAGATCCCCCGCGGGGCGGTGAGCTTCCACCACTGCCGTACGTACCACGGCAGCGGCCCGAACCTGTCGGACCGGCCGCGCCGGGCGGTGTCGCTGCACCTCCAGGACGGTGCGAACCGGTACCGCCGCTATCCGAAGCCGGACGGCACACCGGTGGTCTACAACCACGACGAGGTGGTGCGCCGTACCGCGGACGGTGTGCCCGACTACGCGGACCCTGAGTTCTGCCCGGTGCTGTGGCGGGAGCCGCGGTGAGCGAGCCCGAGGCACCCCGCACGTCGCCCACACCGGATCGGGCACCGGAGTTGGGCACGCCCGAGGGCGCGTACCGGATGATGCGGCTGATCCGGGAGTTCGAGACGCTCGCGCTCGACTGGGTGCGGGCCGGGGAGATCCCCGGCGGGGTGCACCCGTACATCGGCCAGGAGGCGGTGGCGGTCGGGGTGTGCGGCGCGCTGGCCCCCGGCGACCAGCTCACCAGCACCCACCGGGGCCACGGCCATGTGCTGGCCAAGGGCGCCGACCCGGCGCGGCTGCTGGCCGAACTCGCCGGGCGCGAGGGCGGTCTCAACCGCGGCCGCGGCGGGTCGATGCACGCCGCCGACCTGTCGCTCGGGGTGCTCGGCGCCAACGGCATGGTCGGCGCGGGCGCCGCCATCGCCGTGGGCGCCGCGTGGGCGGCCGCGCGGCTGGGCCGGTCCACCGTCGTCGTGGCGTTCTTCGGCGACGGCGCGCTCAACCAGGGCGTGCTGCTGGAGGCGTTGAACCTGGCGTCGGTACGGCGGGCGCCCGTCGTCTTCGTCTGCGAGAACAACGGGTACGCCACCACGCTGCCCGCCACCGCGGGGATCGGCGGCAGCGCGCTCGGCCGGGCGGCGGCCTTCGGGGTGCCCGCGGTCACGGTCGACGGCATGGACGTCGACGCGGTGCGGCAGGCGGCCGGTGAGGCGGTGGCACGGGCCAGGGCCGGGCGGGGGCCGGGCTTCCTGGAGTGCCTGACTTACCGGTTCGAGGGCCATCACACGATGGAGAACCGGCTGCGGCTCGGCTACCGCTCCGCGGAGGAGGTGGCGCTGTGGCGGGCGCGGGACCCGCTGGAGCGGCTGCGCCCGCGCGTTGCCGCGGCTGACCGAATCGACGCCGAGGTGGCGGAGCGGCTGCGGGCGGCGGCCGACTGGGCGCTGGCGTCACCGCGCCCCGAACCGGCGGGCGCCGGCGACTGGTTGTACGCCGACGGTCCGCTGCCACGGCCGGGGGTGCCCGCGTGACGTGGCTGTCGTACACCAAGGCGCTGAACCGGGCGCTCGGCGACAGCATGGCGGCCGACGACCGGGTGTGCGTGCTCGGCGAGGACGTCGGCGCGGGGCTGGCCGGACCGACGCTGGGCCTCCAGGGCAGGTTCGGCGCGGACCGGGTGCTCGACATGCCGCTGTCGGAGCAGGCGTTCACCTCCTTCGCGATCGGCGCCTCGCTGGCCGGGATGCGTCCGGTGGTGGAGTTCCAGATCCCGTCCCTGCTGTTCCTGGTGTTCGAGCAGATCGTCAACCAGGCCCACAAGTTCCGGCTGATGACGGGGGGTCAGGTCCGGGTGCCGGTGACCTTCCTGGTGCCGGGCTCCGGTTCGCGGGCCGGGTGGGCGGGGCAGCACTCCGACCACCCGTACAGCCTGTTCGTGCACAGCGGAGTGAAGACCGTGGTGCCGTCGATGCCGGCCGACGCGTACGGGCTGCTGCACGCCGCGATCGCCGACGACGACCCGGTGGTGGTGTTCGCCCCGGCCGGGGCGATGGGGATACGCGAGGACCTCACCGGCCCGCTGCCGCCGGTGCCGCTGGGTTCGGCGCGGCGGCATCTGCCGGGCACCGATGTGACGGTGGTGGCCGTGGGCCATCTGGTCGGCGAAGCCCTCGCGGTGGCACGGGAGTTGGCCGACGAGGTCTCCGTGGAGGTGCTCGACCCGCGCACCCTGTACCCGTTCGACTGGGACGCGCTGCGCGAGTCGCTGGGCCGCACCGGCCGCCTGGTGGTCTACGACGACGCCAACCGCGGCTGCGGCTTCGCCGCCGAGCTGCTGGCGGTCGCCGCCGAGGAGTCCCGGCTGCTCGCCCCGCCGCTGCGGGTGACCCGGCCCGACGGCGCGGTGCTGCCGTTCGCCCCGGCGCTCGACCGGGAGATGCAGCCGCGGCCGGAGCAGTTGCGGGAGGCGCTACGGTCCGTCGTCAAATGACCCCGTGTCGTGGTCGGGACCGGCCCCCGGGCGTGGCCCCCTCGGCACCTGACCGGCACAGCGGGCCGCCCGCAGGTCGGGACTGCGGTGCGGCAGTGCGGTACCTACGATGGGGAGTGCCGTTGATCGGCACCGAGGTTTCGCACGAATGGGGGCAGCATGCTGGGGACAGAACCCGGCGGCGCGGCACGGACAGTGATCGTGACCGTCGACGACGACCCGGCGGTGTCGCGGGCGGTCGCCCGCGACCTGCGGCGGCGGTACGGCGAGTCGCACCGGATCGTGCGCGCGGAGACCGGTGAGTCGGCGCTCGACGCGCTGCGCGAGATCCGGCTGCGCGGCGACCATGTGGCGGTGATCCTGGCCGACTACCGGATGCCCGCGATGAACGGCATCGAGTTCCTCGAACGGGCCATGGACGTCTACCCGACGGCCCGGCGGGTGCTGCTGACCGCGTACGCCGACACCGGCGCGGCCATCGACGCGATCAACGTGGTGGATCTCGACCACTACCTGCTCAAGCCGTGGGACCCGCCGGAGGAGAAGCTGTACCCGGTGGTGGACAGCCTGCTGGAGGCGTGGAAGGCGTCCGACCACCGGCCGGTGCGGGAGACCAAGGTCGTCGGGCACCGCTGGTCGGCGCGCTCGTCGGGGGCCAGGGAGTTCCTGGCCCGCAACCAGGTGCCGTACCGCTGGTTCGCCGCCGACGAGCCGGAGGGGCAGGGACTGCTGGCCGCCGCGGAGGAGGACGGGCTGCAGCTCCCGGTGGTGATCACCCCGGACGGCAAGGTGCTGGTGGAACCGTCCGACCAGGACCTGGCCAGCAGCGTGGGGCTCGCCACCACGCCCTCGGAGCGGTTCTACGACCTGGTCGTCATCGGCGGCGGCCCCGCCGGTCTCGGCGCGGCCGTCTACGGCGCCTCCGAGGGGCTGCGGACCGTCCTGGTGGAGCGGACGGCGACCGGCGGGCAGGCCGGGCAGAGCTCACGGATCGAGAACTACCTGGGCTTCCCCGACGGGGTCTCCGGCGGGCAGCTCACCGACCGGGCGCACCGCCAGGCGACCAGGTTCGGCGCCGAGATCCTCACCGCCTGCGAGGTCACCGGCCTCGACGTCAACGGCTCGTCGCGGACCGTACGGTTCTCCGACGGCACCGACGTCTCCGCGCACACCGTGATCCTGGCGACGGGCGTGTCCTACCGGCAGCTCGACGCGCCCGGGGTGGCGGAGCTGACCGGCCGCGGGGTGTTCTACGGGTCCGCGCTGACCGAGGCCGCGGGCTGCGCGGGCCAGGACGTCTACATCGTGGGCGGCGCGAACTCCGCCGGGCAGGCCGCGGTCTACCTGGCCAGGGGCGCGAAGTCGGTGACGATCCTGGTGCGCGGTTCCTCGCTGACCGCCTCGATGTCGCACTATCTGATCCAGCAGGTCGAGGGCACCCCGGCGATCACCGTGCGGACCTGCACCGAGGTGGTCGAGGCGCACGGCGAGGACCACCTGGAGAAGATCACACTGCGTGACACCACGACCGGTGCGACGGAGGTGGTCGACGCCCAGTGGCTGTTCGTGTTCATCGGCGCGGCGCCCCTGACGGACTGGCTGGAAGGTGTGGTGCAGCGCGACACGCGCGGGTTCGTGGTGACCGGCCCCGACCTGGCGGCGCCCGGCGAACTGCCCGCGGGCTGGCCGCTGGACCGGCCGCCGTACCACCTGGAGACCAGCGTCCCCGGCGTGTTCGTGGCCGGTGACGCGCGGGCCGAGTCCGCCAAGCGGGTCGCCTCCGCGGTGGGCGAGGGCGCCATGGCCGTCATGCTCGTCCACCGATACCTGGAGCGGCTATGAGCACGGAGACGATCCTGTGCAGCGTCGACGAGCTGCGCACCCTGTTCCTGTTCGAGAAGCTGACCGACGAGCAGCTCGCCTGGCTGTGCCGCGAGGGCCGGGTCCAGATGTTCGAGCCGGGCTACGTCTACCGCGAGGGCGACCCGGCCACCTGCTTCTACGTGCTGCTGGAGGGCACCGTGGTGCTCTCGCGGCGGGTCGGCGCGGACGACGTGGAGGTGAACCGGACCTCCGACCGCGGGGTGTACTCGGGCGCCTTCCAGTCGTATCTGGGCGACCGGGTGCCGCAGGTCTACAACAGCTCGCTGCGGGTCCCGGTGGCGTCGCGGTTCTTCGTGCTGTCGTCGGAGGCGTTCGCGCAGCTCATGCGGGAGTGGTTCCCGATGGCCGTGCACATGCTGGAGGGGCTGTTCTTCGGCAGCCAGAACGCCAAGCAGGTGATCGGCCAGCGCGAGCGGCTGCTGGCGCTGGGCTCGCTGTCGGCCGGCCTCACCCACGAGCTGAACAATCCGGCGGCGGCGGCGCTGCGGGCGACCTCGACGCTGCGCGAGCGGGTCGCGGGAATGCGGCACAAGCTGGGCAAGATCGCCGGTGGCCCGCACGAGCGGGCCGAGCTCGAAGCGCTGATGGAGCTGCAGGAGCAGGCGGTCGAGCAGGCGGCGAAGGCCGAGCCGCTCAGCCCGCTGGAGACCTCCGACCGGGAGGACGCGGTCACCGACTGGATGGACGACCACGGTGTCACCCGCGGCTGGGAGCTGGCGTCGACCTTCGTCCAGTCCGGGCTCGACGCGAGCTGGCTGGACCGGGTGGAGGCGGTGGCCGCCCCGGCGAACCTGGACGGGGCGCTGCGGTGGCTGGGCTACACCCTGGAGACCGAGCTGCTGATGAACGAGATCCAGGACTCCACCACCCGGATCTCGGCGCTGGTCGGCGCGGCCCGGCAGTATTCGCAGCTCGACCGGGCGCCGTACCAGGTGACGGACATCCACGAGCTGCTGGAGAGCACCCTGCAGATGCTCGCCGGGAAGATCGGGCCCGGTGTCACCGTGGTCAAGGACTTCGACCGGTCGCTGCCGAGGATCCCCGGCTATCCGGGCGAGCTGAACCAGGTGTGGACCAACCTGATCGACAACGCGGTGTCGGCGATGGAGGGCACCGGCACCCTCACCGTACGGACCGGTCTCGACCGCGACCAGCTGCTGGTCGAGTTCGGCGACACCGGTCCCGGCATCGCGCCGGAGATCCGTGACCGGATCTTCGAGCCGTTCTTCACCACCAAGGCGGTCGGCGAGGGCACCGGCCTCGGCCTCGACATCTCCTGGCGGATCGTGGTCAACAAGCACCACGGTGACCTCCGGGTGGAGTCGGTGCCGGGAGACACCCGGTTCCGGGTCCGGCTGCCGCTGACCGCCCCGCAACCCGACACCGAGCAGGAGCCGTCATGACCACCACACCCGAGATCGACCCCGCCGCGCTGCCCAGCGGCACCGGCTGCGCGGAATGCGAGGAACTGGCGGGCTGGTGGCTGCATCTGCGCAGGTGCACGCAGTGCGGGCACATCGGCTGCTGCGACTCCTCGCCCGCCCAGCACGCCAGGGGGCACGCGGCGGCGACCGGGCATCCGATCATGACCAGTTTCGAGCCGGGCGAGAACTGGCTCTGGGACTTCCGCTCCGAGGAGTACGCCGAGACCGACGTGGAGCTGAGCCCGCCGCACCACCACCCGGAGAGCCAGCCGGTGCCCGGCCCCGCCGAGCGCCTCCCGGCCGACTGGCGCAACCACCTGCACTGACACACCGCGGCACCCCGCACACGACGAAGGTCCCCCGTACCGCTGCCGGGCGGTACGGGGGACCTTCGTGTGACGCGGTGGCGCTCGTCAGCCGAGGGTCGCGAGGGCCTCGTTGAGCGTCTTCGACGGGCGCATGACGGCCGCGGCCTTGGCGACCACCGGCTGGTAGTAGCCGCCGATGTCGGTGGGCGAGCCCTGGACCGCGATCAGCTCGTCGACGATGGTCGACTCCTGCTCGGCCAGCGTCTTGGCCAGGTCCGCGAACGCCCCGGCGAGCTGCGCGTCCTCGGTCTGCCCGGCCAGCTCCTGGGCCCAGTAGAGGGCCAGGTAGAAGTGGCTGCCGCGGTTGTCGATCCCGCCGAGGCGGCGGCTGGGCGACTTGTCCTCGTTGAGGAAGGTGCCGGTCGCCCGGTCCAGGGTGTCGGCGAGGACCTGGGCCCGCGCGTTGCCCGTGGTCTGCGCCAGGTGCTCGAAGCTGACCGCCAGCGCGAGGAACTCGCCGAGGCTGTCCCAGCGCAGGTAGTTCTCCTTGAGGAGCTGCTGCACGTGCTTGGGCGCGGAGCCGCCGGCGCCCGTCTCGAACAGGCCGCCGCCGTGGATCAGCGGGACCACCGAGAGCATCTTGGCGCTGGTGCCCAGCTCCAGGATCGGGAACAGGTCGGTCAGGTAGTCGCGCAGCACGTTGCCCGTGACCGAGATGGTGTTCTCACCGCGGCGGATGCGCTCCAGCGAGAACGCGGTCGCCTGCTCGGGCGTCATGATCTCGATCCGCAGCCCGTCGGTGTCGTGCTCGGGCAGGTACGCCCGCACCTTCTCGATCAGGTTGGCGTCGTGGGCGCGGCCCTCGTCGAGCCAGAAGACGGCCGGGTCGCCGGTGGCGCGGGCGCGGCTGACGGCGAGCTTGACCCAGTCGCGGATCGGCACGTCCTTGGTCTGGCACATCCGGAACACGTCACCGGCGGCGACCGGCTGCTCCAGTACGGCCACACCCGCGGCGTCCAGGACGCGGACGGTGCCGGTGGCCGGGATCTCGAAGGTCTTGTCGTGGCTGCCGTACTCCTCGGCCGCCTGCGCCATCAGGCCGACGTTCGGCACCGAGCCCATGGTGGCCGGGTCGAAGGCGCCGTGGGCGCGGCAGTCGTCGATGACGACCTGGTAGACGCCCGCGTAGCTGCTGTCGGGGATGACGGCCAGGGTGTCGGCCTCCGCGCCGTCCGGGCCCCACATGTGGCCCGAGGTGCGGATCATCGCGGGCATGGAGGCGTCGACGATGACGTCGCTGGGCACGTGCAGGTTGGTGATGCCGCGGTCGGAGTCGACCATGGCCAGCGCCGGGCCGTCGGCCAGCTCGGCGTCGAAGGACGCCTTGATCTCGGCGCCCTCGGGCAGCGACTCCAGGCCCTTGAGGATGCCGCCGAGGCCGTCGTTGGGGCTCAGGCCCGCGGCGGCCAGCACCTGGCCGTACTGGGCGAAGGTCTGCGGGAAGAAGGCGCGGACCACGTGGCCGAAGATGATCGGGTCGGAGACCTTCATCATCGTGGCCTTGAGGTGCACCGAGAACAGCACGCCCTCGGCCTTGGCGCGGGCGACCTGGGCGGAGAAGAAGGTGCGCAGCGCGGCGACCCGCATGACGGAGGCGTCCACGACCTCACCGGCGAGCACCGGCACGCTCTCGCGCAGCACGGTGGTGGTGCCGTCGGCGGCGGCCAGCTCGATCCGCAGCGAGCCGTCCTGCGCGATGACCGCGGACTGCTCGGTGGAGCGGAAGTCGTCGGCGGTCATGTGCGCGACGTTGGTCTTGGAGTCGGCCGACCACACGCCCATGCGGTGCGGGTGCGCCTTGGCGTAGTTCTTGACGGAGGCGGGGGCACGCCGGTCGGAGTTGCCCTCGCGGAGCACCGGGTTGACGGCGCTGCCCTTGACCTTGTCGTAGCGGGCGCGGACGTCGCGGTCCTCGTCGGACTTCGGGTCGTCCGGGTAGTCCGGCAGCGCGTAGCCCTGCGCCTGCAGCTCGGCGATCGCGGCCTTGAGCTGCGGGATCGAGGCCGAGATGTTCGGCAGCTTGATGATGTTGGCCCCGGGGGTCTTGGCGAGCTCGCCCAGCTCGGCGAGGGCGTCGTCGATCCGCTGGCCCTCCTCGAGACGCTCGGGGAAGCTGGCGATGATGCGCCCGGCCAGGGAGATGTCCCGCGTCTCCACACGGACACCCGCCGTCGAGGCGTACGCCTGGATCACTGGCAGGAACGAATACGTCGCCAGGGCCGGGGCCTCGTCGGTGTGCGTATAGATGATGGTCGAGTCAGTCACCGGTACTCCCGCTTCACGTCTACAACGTCTCGACATCAAGATATCTCGTGACGGCCCCTCCCGGACACCTGGCCCCGCACGGATCCGCTATGTCGCACGCCACAGACGCGCCGGCCCGCGGCGCGTCGGGTACCGCTCCCGGGCGGGGACTACTCCCCCGCCTCCCACAGCGCCTTGAACCGCTGCACCCGCTTGGAGACGCGGTCGGCGCGCAGGTCCATGATCGTCTTGGTGTTGACGCCCCGCAGGTCGGAGCCGACCTCGTACGACAGCGAGCCGTCGAAGACGATGAAGTCGTTCGTCTCGTCCATCCTGTCGATCGGCGACAGCTCGGACAGCGCGACGGTGCGGACCTCGATGCCCAGGCTCTGCTGGTCGTCGCAGAGCTGCTCCAGGTCGGCGCCGCTCTCCTCGCGGGACTCCACGATGAACAGCCGCCGGATCCGGACGTTGCGCCCCGTGATGGCGTCGCGCTGTGCCCGCAGATAGCGCTGGCCGAGTTCGCTGGGCCAGAAGTCGCGGTCCACGGAGGTGCTGGTGGCGTCGATGGTGAGGTCGGCGCACTGGGTGAGGGTCACGATCCAGTCGTGGTCCTCGCCCTCGTAGTCGACCAGTTCCTGGTTGAGGTTCTCCATCAGGGTGGTGAGCCTGCTGATCTCCTCCCGCGCGAAGGACTGCATCAGGGTGGGGGCGCTGGACCCGACCTGGGTCGCGCTGCGGATCAGCCGGGTGACGCCGTCGGGCGGCAGCGCCGAGCGGTCCACCAGACCGAAGAGCTCGGTGACCTCGTTGATCCGGGCGAAGCCGCGGGCGACGAGTTCCTTCATCTCGCCGTTGTGCACGTACAGGCTGCTCTCCACCGCCTCCAGCCGCCGCTCGAAGTCGACCATGTACTGCACGATGAGCGCCGCGCCGCCGAGGAAGATGGAGACGGTCAGCTTCCATAACTCGGGTTGGTTGGCGATGTTGGTCACCAGATAGCTGGCCGCCCCGACCAGGGACGTGACCAGCATCTTGAGCAGGACTGGCGCGATCCCGGTCGGCTGGGTGTCGCCTACGGCGACGCGCGCTGTTGTCGATCCGTCCATTGCTTCGTCTCCCCCTGGTGGGATCGGGCGGGTGCCGGGCCGCTCACCGGTCGGGCGGGACCGCGCGCGGCAGGTCGATGGCCTGCAGTGCCAGTTGGTCCCTGATGCGCTGGACCATGGTCCGCCACTGCCGGGTGAAGCCTGGTTCCCCCTCCAGCACCTCCCACAGCGGTCCCAGGGTCCGGTCCACACGTGCTTGCGGCATCCACAGGTGCAGCAGGTGGTCGACGGCGGGGCGCAGTGCCGCCACCGCGTCGCGTCCGTCGGCGGAGCCCAGTCCGCTGCGCCCGATCATCCGCAGCAGCGCGGTGAGCAGCCAGTCGTGCAGGGCGAGGTCCTCGCAGAGCCCCGCGGCGGCCTCCGGCGCAGTCTGCTGCGGCAGCCGCAGCTCCACGGTCCGCAGGCCGTCCTCGGCGAGCGTGAAGCGGGTCAGCGACGGCCCGTCGCCGTCGAGGGCCCGTAACGCCGCCCAGCGCAGCCGCGTCGGCTGGGACTTGAACGGGGGCCGCCGGTCGAGCAGCGGGTTCCGTGCCACCGCGCCGAGCAGCCGCTCGGCGATCGCCCCGAGGTCCAGCTCGCCGGGCTGCCTGCTCCCGTACAGGAAGCCGCGGGCCACGTCCTCGTCGGGCAGCTTCCCGAAGGGCTCGACCACGCCCGGCCGCAGCAGGTAGTGGCCCCAGGGCTGGCGCTGGTCCGGGCCCGCGGCGGGGGCCTGGAAGTGGGCACCCGCCTGGATCATCCGGCCCTCGGTGAGGGCGGCGCGCGCGGTGACCGTGCCGACCGCGCGGACCTTGCTGCCGGACGCGGTCGTCAGCCGGCAGTCCACGCCGGTGAGCACGTCGGGCGACAGGGCGTACGGGTTGGGCCGCTCGGAGAGCCTGACCCGCTCGTCGGCGCGCAGCCTGAGCAGGTCGGCGGCCATCCGGTGCGGCAGGGCCTGCGAGTGCTGCAGCAGCCAGGTCCGCACCTCGCCGCAGGCGAGCACGGGCTCCGTCGCGCCGTCGGGGACCGTCATCTCAGGGCGCCTCGTAGAAGGAGTACGTGGCGCGGTCGGGGATGTCGCCGGGGACCGGCAGGCCCTCGGCCCGGGAGCGCTCGGCGATCTGCCGCAGCGCCGCCGCGTCGGCCTCGAAGTGCGCCAGCACGACACCGACGGCGTGCTCGACGGACAGGAAGCGGGCCGGGAGCACCGAGCGAGTGCGGTAGGCGGCGAACGGCGCGGCGGTGGGGTCGAGTTGCAGCAGCGGCGGCAGGGCGGCCCAGTCGCGCGGGAAGCCGTCGCCGGACCAGGGCGTGGGGCGCAGTACGGCTTCGCCGGCGTGCCGCAGCAGCCCCAGCCGGGCCAACTGCCAGACGGCGGCGAGGAAGGCGCACGACCAGGTGCGGCTGCCGTCGTCGGCCTCGTCCCACATCTCGACGTCCAGGAACACGGAGTGGCGCCGGGCCGCGGTCTCGGCGGGCGGGCGCCAGGACGCCACGTTGGCCATCGCCTCCAGGCTCTCCAGACCGGGGGTGCGCTCGCCGTTGGTGAGCCAGCCGGTGTCCTTCGCGGGTGGCCGGGAGCCGTCGCTGCCGGGGTGCGGTGACTCCACCAGCCGGTGCAGTACGGCGTCGGCGAGCGCGATGCCGTCGGCGGTCGCGCAGGCCGACTCGCGGGCCAGGTAGTCGATGGCCAGCCCGGCGCGTTCGGCCTCGGCCAGCAGCATCGGGATCAGCTCGGCGGGGGACGACAGCCGGGTGAAGTAGTCGTCGATGAGGAAGCAGGTGCTGATCCGCGGGGCGCCGCGCCCCGCCGCGGCCGCCGCCGCCCGTGCCGCGTCCGCCCAGGGCCGTACCTGGGCGAAGTGCCGGTGCAGCCGCTCGGGGCCCGCCTCGAAGTCCTCCATGTACAAGTGGCCGAGTTCGAGGGAGAGATGGGCGAGCGGTACGGCCTGGGTGCGGGGTTCCGCGGTGGTCTCCCGGAACACCGTGCCGGTCCCGGCACCGCCGGGCGCGGTGTCCGTCATGCCATCCCCCACGCCTCGTCGTCGGTGAGCCGCAGGGCGAGGTCCTCGAACGCCTGCCGGGTCTCCAGGTTGGCGATCCGGCTGGCGAGCACGTCCTCGTCGGTGATCAGCTGCTCGCGCCACTGCAGTACGGGCTCCAGCGGGACCGCGCCCAGCATCCTGGAGAACCCCACGTTGAGGTCGGCGGCCAGCGCGTTGAGGTCCTGGTCGCACTTGGCCATCCAGGCGGACTGCGCGAGCGGCACCTGCGACCACAGCGGCGACTCGGGATCGGGCACGGCGGCGCGGACGAAGCGGATGCACGCCTCCAGCCGCTCCTCGTCGTGGCCGCGGGCCACGCCGCCCGCGATGATGCCGCGCATGCCGTAGACCAGCCCCGCGGCGGCGATCACATGCTGACGGGTCCAGCGGTGGTAGACCAGCCAGCGGGCGTCGACACCGCTCAACTCGGGGCGCGAGGTGGCCTCCAACGCCATGTCGACCGCGTAGCTGCGGCCCGCGCTGAGGTCGACCACCACCAGGTCGAACTCGCCGTTGAGCCGCAGGAAGAGGTCGACACAGCGGTTCACCGTCTCCTTGCCGACCGGGAACTCACCGCCGCTGCGGTCACCGGGCAGCAGCACCAGGCTGCCGGAACCGGTCGGCCGGTGGCGCAGCACCTCGTGCTCGGTCTCGCCCCAGACGTCCATCCGTACCGGCTCGGTCGTCTTGCCCTTGAGGTAGGTGTGCAGCCCGCCCTGCTCGATACCGCGCAGCGCGCTCGGTACGTCGAAGACCGCGGCGGCGGTGGGCGAGCCGAAGTCGAAGTCCAGGTAGCAGACGTCGTCCCCGGTCAGCGCCCTGCGGTAGGCGACGTTGGCGCTGGTGACCGAGCGCCCGGTGCCTCCTTTGTCGGAGGCGGCGAAGACGAGCACCGTTCACACTCCCCTGGTGGCGGTGTGCCTGGCCAGGGCCAGGGTGTCGAGTTCGCCGAGCACTTCCATGGTGAGGGCGACGGCGGTGCCCGGCTGGTTGTCCAGGATGAGCCTGGCGCGCCGCAGTTTGATCTCGACGCCCTTGAGGGCGATGCCGCGCGATCCCTCGGTGTGGGAGGTGGGTTCGAGCTGTTCGTTGCCGAGCAGGTGCGTCGCCTCGCTGAGCAGCGCGGAGGCCAGGATGGCGAGTTCGGTGCTGCGGATGGGCGACTGGGTGTAGAGCTGACGGGCGGCGACCATGCACTCGGTGACGCGCTCGGTGATGCTCCACGACAGCGGGCCCGGTGGTCCCAGCTTGGTCTCGGGGTACACCGCCTCGACGTTGTCCCACAGTCCCACGCCTTCGCCGCCGCGGTTCCTGCGTTTCCACACATGGTCGAAGATCTGCTCGGCGAGGCGTAACAGCCGGTCGTGCGAGGAGATGTTGCGGGACAGCGTGCACAGCTGGATGCTCCGCTTGAGCAGCTGCGCGGAGAAGTCGTTCATCGTCCACACCAGCTGCGGGCCCAGGGTGTCGCTGCCCTGCAGCGGCATCCTGACGCCGGGGCTGTGCAGTTCGACGGCGGTGTCGGTCAGGGTCATCCGGCTGGTGATGCGGCCGCGCTCCGCCAGCCGTTCCATGATGCTGACGGTCCTGGTGAGGTCGTCGTCGGTGGCGCGGCGGCGTACCAGGTCGTGCACGAGGATGGAGGCCACCGAGAGCGAGAAGTACTCGGACTCCAGCCGCTGGCCCGTGGTCCGCCAGGGGATGTCCTCCAGCGGCCAGCTCCCGTCGCCGAACCGGGCGATGCCCGACCAGTACTGCTGGGTGATCTCCCAGCGCAGTCGCAGCGCCTCCGCCAGCCGCTGCTGCTCGGCGTTGAGCAGACCGAGGGTCAGGGTGCGGTCGGAGAAGAGGTCCTGGATGCCGTCGAGGGCGACCACGGTGAAGTACAGGTACGGGATGGCCTTGGCGAACCCGTCGGGCTGCGGGCCGATCGGCTCGCTGGTCTCGACCGGCGGCGCGTCCTTGACCAGGCTCCACGCCCAGCCGCACTCGAAGAGCTGGTTGTCGTCCTTGAGGCGGTCGGCGATGTCGACGCCGAGGGTGAAGCTCTCGCTGATCGTGGCGCGCAGCGCCTTGAAGCGGCGCTGGAACTGCTGCAGCACGATCCGGTCGGAGACCTGGCCCTGGCCGAGGAGCTTGCAGAGCGTACGCCCCTGGGCCTCGTCGGCGTCGAAGACGTTGACGGTGAAGGAGCGCAGCAGGCTCACCATGGCGGCGGTCAGCCGGGACTCGGTGGCGGTGCGCAGCTCGTCGATCAGCGCCCGCACCTCACCGCGGCGGGTCTTGCCCTCGTAGATCTTGAGGAAGCCGAGGGTGGCCAGCGACAGGGTGATCGACATCGAGAAACTGTCGACGACGCCGAGGTCCCGCTGCGCCTGGGTGGGTTCCAGTTCGGGGTCCCGGGCGCTGAAGTAGTAACCGCCCGCGAAACTCGGGCGCTTGTCGTCCGTGGTGTGGTTCCGCATGAATTCGACAAGGGCGTTGACGAGCTTTCCGGGGATCTCCGGGCGCCCGCCGACCTCTTTCAGCGCGGTGTGCACATCGCGTTCCGTGGTGTCCGGGTCGTCCAGCCGGAAGGCCGGGATTTCGGTGGCCGGATACATGATGCAGAGCAGGCGTTCCGCGTCCGCGACACTGCTTCGCCCGCCCCATTCCCCCCATTGCCATTCGCCGTCCTCGAAGGAGTGGCGCGCGATTGCCTGCCAGACGTCCAGCAAGTGCTGGCGCGGCTTGATCTGCATCCCCCATACCCCTCGCTCAGACGCTCCCCGGGGCGAGCCGGGGAGCGATCCGGTTTTCACTTTTCCGTGCTGTTGTCGTGGTCTGGCTGATTTCGGTCTGCTGTTCTCGGTCGGCTGATTTCCAGCGGTGTTATTCGGAGCCGCGGATTCCGCAGGCCACGATCATGCCTTCGTAGCCGGGCCTGAGCGCCTCGCCCGGCATGCCGATCGGGGTGATGGCGATCTCGCCGCGCGCGAAGGGGCGCAGGCTGTGGTGCACCTCGGTCTCGGTGACGCTGCACGCCGGGAAGAAGTGGTTGCCGACCTTGTAGCCGAGCGACCCCTCCATGAAGGCGGCGGCGAAGGGCGCACCGGGCTCCAGTGCCCCCATGAAGCGCTCCACGCCTGCCGCGAACTCCGTGTGGGAGGTCGACATCGACTCGGCGACGAAGAACATGGTGCCCATCGACCACCGCCCGCGATGGCGTGCGTGGCCGAGGTCGAAGAGGTCGCCCTCCTCGACCCCGACGATGTCCTTGAAGCGCTCCCGGGGCGACTTGACGCTGCGGTAGGAATCGTCTTCGCACAGCACGTCCCAGAACTGGTCCCAGTGCTGGTCGTAGGAGATACGCTGGCCGAGAAGGTAGTCGGCGTTGGCGGCGGAACGCTCGAAAAGGGTGATCTCTCCGCACCAGGGAAGCATCGAGAGCGCCGGGTAGAGATTGGCACCGGCGCCTACGTCGATTCCCCTCGCGGGGCGTTCCGGTTGGCCCTTGAAATGATCACTGAAATGATCTCGGACGATCTTCAGGATCTGCTCGTCGTCCATGCGCAGCAGGCGGTAGTTGTGATCAATATAGGCGGCGGGGTCGAAGGCATCCCACGCGACCTCCGCATTCAGTTGAGCACCGACGTCAGTGCCGACGTGAGCGCCGGGCGATCTCAGATCCATTGTCCAATGGTAGTGCAGAGTGACCGTCCCGTCGCCCGTTGCGTCCGACTGCCCTTCGGGGCGCACAGGGGGCGCGCGGTGGCGTATACCCATTTCAGGCCCGAATCCGCCTTGAACGTCCAGATCGGGCGGGCAATGCTGGTCTGAACCGGTGGCCGCCACCACCCCGGCGGACCGGCCGCACGCCGCGCGATTCATGTCACTCGTACGAGGCACTTCCTCCTTGACCCCTTCCGCAGGGAGCGGCATGACTACTCCTCTTCACGGCACAGGCGACCGCCTCGCCCCGTCCGTCCCCGTCACCCCGCTGTTCCCGGTGCCGGACGGCCTGCCCCTACGGGTGAGAGGGATCACCGAGGGAGAGCTGCGCGAACTGGCCCGCCTGGACGAGGAGGTCTTCGAGGAGCACGCCTACCCGTACTTCGTGCTGCGGCAGTTCTACGACCTCTACGGGGACCATCTGCTGGTCGTGGACGACGGCGGCAGGTTCCACGGCTACGTGCTGGCGGGCACCGATCCCGACCGCGGCCGCAGCTGGATCCTGGGCCTGGGCATCGAGGAGGAGTGGCGGGGCAACGGCCTGGGCCGGGTGCTGATGTCGGAGTGCCTGCACCAACTGCGCGAGGAGCGCGTCCGCGAGGTGCGGCTCACCGTGGAACCGGCGAACTCCGCCGCCATCGAGCTGTACCTCTCGCTGGGCTTCACCCGGGTCGACCGCCGCGAGAACTACTTCGGCCCCGGCGCCGACCGCCTGCTGATGGTCCTGCCGCTGCCGGGCTGACGGTACGCGGCACACAGGGGTGGGGCGGGGCGCCGAGACCGGCACCCCGCCCCACCCGTCATCTCACCGTGCGGCTAGTGCTGGGACAGCAGCTCCACCTCCGCCAGCGACGTCGAGGCGTCACCGCCGTTGGCGGTCACCACCAGCCGGTAGGAGGAGTACGCGCCGGGGTGGGCGATCTCGAAGGGACGGGTCTGCAGCCGGTTGGCGAAGACCTCACCGCTCCTGGTGTCCAGGGTCGTCCAGTGGCTGCCGTCGGTGCTGCCCTGCAGCTGCCAGCTCTTCGGGTCCTGCGCCGCCGTGGTGGACGACGTCAGGGTGTAGAAGGCCGCCTGGTGCCTGGCCTGGTCGCCGCTGCCGGTGTAGCCGTAGCCGATCACCGGGGTCGCGGTCGGGAAGGTGACCCGGGTCGCCGAGGTGTTGTCGAACAGCGGCGCCGCGTCGGTGCCGTCGGCGGACGTCGCCGTGCCCAGGCCCGGACCCGTGGTGTCCGCGAGCGGCTTGGGCGCCTGGCCCGCCGGGGTCAGCGACGGGGGCAGGGCGTGGCTGCCGGTGCCCCACGCCGAGGGCTCGGCCCCCATGGTGAAGTCCAGTACGGCGCCGGAGGCGAGCTGGTTCTGCGTCAGATAGACCTTGTTCCACGGCTTGCCGTCGACCTTCAGCGACTGCACGTAGACGTTGCTCCGGCTGTTGTTCCGGGCGTTGACCACGATGCTGCGGCCGTTGTCGAGGTGGATGGTGGCCCGGGTGAACAGCGGGGAGCCGATCACATAGGTGTCACTGCCGGTCTGCAGCGGGTAGAAGCCGAGCGCGCTGAAGATCTGCCAGGTGGACGTGGCACCGTTGTCCTCGTCGCCCGGGTAGCCCTGGCCGATCGCGCTGCCGGTGAACAGCCGCCGCTCGATCTCGCGGACGGCCGCCTGCGTCTTGGCGGGGGCTCCGGCGTAGTCGTACATGTAGGGGATGCCGAAGGACGGCTGGTTGCTCAGCCCCAGCTCGCCCATCCGGATGTCACGGGCCTCCAGCATCTCGTGGATGGTGCCGCCGTAGCCGCCCGCGTCGCCGTCGGCGGTCTCCTGGGTGGCGAAGAAGGTGTCGAGCTTCTTCTCCAGGCTCTGCTGCCCGCCGTAGATCGCGGCGAGCCCGGCCGGGTCCTGCGGCACGGTGAACGCGTAGTTCCAGGCGTTGGTCTCGGTGTACTCGTTGCCCCACTGCTGGGGGTCGTACTGGGCGTCCGGGACCCGCCAGGAGCCGTCGGCCTTGCGGCCCTCGAAGAAGCCCACGTTCTGGTTGAAGAGCGTGGTGTAGTTCCGCGCGCGGCCGAGGAAGTAGTCGGACTCCTCCTGGTAGCGCCCGCGGTCGGCCTTGGCGGTCTTCGGGTCCTTGGCGAGCTTGGCCGCCATGGTGCCGATGCCGTAGTCGTTGATGTAGCCGTCCAGCGACCAGGAGACGCTGCCGTCCACCGAGGTGCTGGTGTAGCCGTTGAACACCGAGGTGTCCAGGCCCTTGCGGCCGACGCCGGAACTGGTGGGCACCACGGTGGCGTTCTTCACCGCCGCGTCGTACGCCGCCTTGGCGTCGAAGTCGGTGACGCCCTTGGCGAAGGCGTCGGCGAAGGCCACGTCGGAGCTGGTGCCGGTCATCAGGTCGGCGTAGCCCGGCGAGGACCAGCGGGCGGTCCAGCCGCCGTCCTTGTACTGCTGGACGAAGCCGTCGGCGAGCTGCCCCGCGGTCTTCGACTCCAGCAGGGAGTACGCGGGCCACTCGGTGCGGTAGCTGTCCCAGAAGCCGTTGTTGACGTACACCTTGCCGTCGACCACCTGGGCGCCGGTCTCGGTGGGCGAGCTGGGGCCCTGCTTGGAGAACGGGCTGGCGTACCGGTAGACGGGCTGCGCGGCGGTGCCGGTGTTCTCCGAACCCGAGTTGGGGTACAGGTTCATCCGGTACAGGTCGGAGTAGAGCGTGGTGAGCTGGTCGTCGCTCGCGCCCTGCACCTCGACCTTGCCGAGCTTGGCGTTCCACGCCCGCGCGGCCTGCTTCTGCACGGAGGCGAAGGACGTTCCGGCCGGGATCTCCAGGTCGAGGTTCTTCTTTGCCTGGGCGGCGCTGATGAAGGAGGTGGCGATGCGCATCGTCACGACCTTGCTGCCCGAGGTGTCGAACTGCGCGTAGCCGGTGACGTTGTCGCGGCCCTGGCCCGTGGTCTTGGTGGCGGTGGCCGGCGCCCGGTCGAACTCGGCGTGCACGAACATCCGGCTGGCGCCGGTGGACAGTCCGCTGCGGTGCTCGGACCAGCCGTCGAGGGTGCCGTTGGCGGCGTCGAAGGTCAGGCCGCCGTTGTTGTCGATGTTGTCGAAGAGCAGGTCGCCGGTGTCACCGGTGAAGGTGAAGCGGAACTCCGCCGCGTGGTCGGTGGGCGCGATCTCCGCCTTGATCCCGTTGGTGAAGGTGACGCCGTAGTAGTCCGGCCTCGCCGTCTCGTCGGCGTGCGTGAACGGCAGCGCGCGCTTCTGGCGGTTGAGGTCGGGGGCGCCGGCCGCGGCGGACGGCATGACCTGGAAGAGGTCGCGGTCACCCATCCACGGGCTGGGCTCGTGGCTGATGCCGAGGGCCTGCAGGGTGGGCAGGTTGTCGGCGTTGTTCTGGGCCGCGTAGCTGTACTCCCAGCTGTCGGAGCCCGCGTCGGTGACCGGGGTGTAGAAGTTGAAGCCGTTCGGGACGGCCGTCAGCGGCAGGTTGTTGCCGCGGGAGAAGGAGCCGGAGGAGTTGGTGCCCCGGCGGGTGTCGACGTGGTCCACGAAGGTCGCCGCGCTGTCGCGGCGCGGGGCCGCGCCTATCGCGAGGTCGTCGAGCCAGCCCTTGAACTGGGTCGAACCGCCGTCCGCGGACTGGCCCTTGGGGTCGTCGTAGCCGAGCAGTATCCGGTCCACGGTCTTGCCCGCCGCGACCTTGCCGAGGTCCGCGGTGACCTGGTTCCACTGCGAGGCGTAGAGGATCTTGCCGTCGCCCTGGCCCCGCGGGGACAGGTCCACGCCGTTCTGGTCCTGCGCCGGGTGCCGCAGTTCACTGAGGTAAGTGCCGTCGGTGAAGTGCAGGTCGACCGAGGCGTAGGTGCTCGGGTAGGCGAGGTCGCCGCCGGTCAGCTCGGGGAAGATGTCGTACGACAGCCGGGTGTCGGGGCGCACCTTGATGTGGACGTCGTACAGCTTGTTGTACGCGTGCACCGCGCCGCTGCGGGTGTGGGTGCCCGCGTACTGAAGGGCCTTGTGGCCGGTGAAGCCGGTGTTCGGCGTGACATTGGGGCCCGAGGAGGGGCCGTTGCCGACCTCCGTGGTCATCCCGGCGACGGGGGTGGGCGCCGGGGAGCCGTCGGAGAGGATCAGGTCGGCGAGCTGCACGATCGGGTCGCCGTGGTTGAGGCTCACGTTGAGCCGGTAGTAGCGGTACGCGCCGGGCGTCGCGACGTCGTACACACGGGACTTGAAGCGGCCGGGGAAGTCCTGGCCGCTGCGGCTGTCCACGGTGGTCCAGTCGGAACCGTTCTCGGAGCCCTGGAGTTGGAAGTCCTTCGGGTCGCGGCCCGGGGAGTCGTTGGCCGAGGTCAGCGCGTACTTCTTGACCGTGACGTCAGCGCTGAGCTGGTACTGGAGCCAGCCGGTGGAGTTGAAGGTCAGCCACTTGGTGTTGGGGTCCTCGTCGGCGGCCTTGGGCGCCGTCTCGTTGGGCGGGTTGTCGGAGTTGGCGGTGACCGCGGTGATCTTGTCCTTGATGCTGCCGGGCAGCACCGGCAGGGTGCCGGCGGTCACTCCCGACACCCACGGGGCGCCCCCGCGGGTCTCCGCGGTGTCGGCGGCGGGCTGTGCCTGGTCCGTTTCGAAGGAGGTGCTGAAGGCGGGGGCGCCGCCGCCCGCTCCCGCGGCGTCGGCGTGCGCGACGGCCGAGACGGGAACGGTGAGGGCCAGCGAGACCGCCCCCGCGAACAGTGATCTGGTGAGGGTGCGGCGGACTGGGCCGTGTCTCATGTGGTGCTGCCTTTCTGGGTGCGGCTCCGGGGTGGTGCGGTGGTGCGGGTGCTGCTGGCGCAGCGCTTCGGTGCGGGGGGAGTCGGGGGCCCGTACCGCCCGGCGGGCGGGCGGTACGGGCGGTACGGGCGGTCAGTTGTCCACGCGGCGGCCGTCAGGCGTTGCGTCCGCTGATCGCGTACAGCGCCATGCGGGAGTCGTCGGGCAAGGTGAGCGAGACCGCGGTCCTGGAGGCGTCCAGCGGGAGTGTCAGATGCCAGATGTTCACGCCGACGCCGTCCGGTGCGCCCTGCCGGTCGTAGCGGCTGTCGGCGTGCAGCGCCTGGTCCTCGCCGAGCCGGGGGGCCGAGGCCGCCCAGTCGGTCGCGGTCAGCGTCACCGGCGCCGAACTCCCGTCCGCGTAATGCACGGTGGCGGTGCCGGTCACATCGCCGTGGTGGGCGCTGAGCAGCAGGTCGAGCGCGGAGTAGGCGCGCGGCGCCAGCGGCACGGTCTGCCCGTGGGCGCTGACGAAGTTGGGCGCACTGCCGGTCGTGTCGGGGAAGGCATAGGCGCGCCCGGCGAGCACACCGGTGCCGGGGGTGGGGAGCTGCTCGGCGGGGAAGCTGGTGCCGGTGCCGTCGAAGTCCCCTCCCCCGCTCGAGCCCGCCGTGCCCACGCCGTCCACGTCGTAGAGCGCCGCCAGGTCCTGCGGGCAGAAGCCGCTGCCCGCCTGGCAGTTCGCGGTGGTCACCGAGACCGGTACGGTCCTGGTCACCGTGGGTCCGCCGGGCTGTGCCATCGTGACGGTCACCGGGTAGGTGCCGTCGGGGGTGCCCGCCGCGGCGGTGAGCCGGACGGCCACGTCCCGTGTGGCGGGCAGCGTCCCCGAGTCCAGCCGGAAGGTGCTCCGCGCCGGGTCGGCGGTGAGCGCCTTGGGCGCGGTGACGGTGACCGTGCCGGTGACCCGGCCGGGACCGGTGAGCACGGCGGAGACGGTGAGGTCGGTCCCCTGGCCGCCGGTGAGCAGCCCGGGCGCCGCCGGGGACACCCCCGCCGCCGTACGCCGTTGGCGGTCGGGCACGGTGTCGAGCGCGGGCGGGGCGGCGGACGCGGCCGTGCCCCAGGTGGACGGCGACGCGCCGACGGTCAGGGCGAGGTCCTTGCCCGCCTTGATGTCCCTCGTGGTCAGGTAGGTGTTGTCCAGCGTCCGGCCGCCGAGCCGCGCCGACTGGATGTAGCGGTCGGTGGCGGTGGTGCCCGGCGCGGTGATGGTCATCCGGCCGCGCGGGTAGTAGTGCCTGTCCAGCGTGAGGTCGACGCGGTCGAAGATCGGCGTCGACAGGCCCCACAGGTCGGTGCCCGGTGTCGTCGGGTAGATGCCGATCGCCGAGAGCACCTGCCACGACGACATGGTGCCGAGGTCGTCGTTGCCCGTGACGCCGTTGGGCGCGTCGGTGAACAGCGTCAGCGCCGCGTGCACCACGTCGGTGGTCTTCCACGGCTGGCCGGTGGACAGATAGGTGTACGGGGCGCTCAGGTCGGGCTCGTTCTGCGGGTTGTACTTGTCCTGGTTGTAGTAGGAGTACGGCCCGTTGACCCACACATTGCGGGCCGTGCCCGCCGGGTCGGCCAGCAGCTTGTCGTAGGCGAAGAACGAGTCGAGGCGGGCGTTGGCGGTGGCGTTGCCGCCGATGAGGCCGACCAGGCCCGGCACGTCCTGCGGCACCAGCCACATGTACTGCCACGAGGTGCCCTCGTGGAAGCCGACGCTGGCGGCCGGGTCGGCGGGGCCGGTGAAGGCGCCGTCGGTGGTGCGGGCCCGGAAGAAGCCGGTCCTGGGGTCGAGGAGGTTGCGGTAGTTCTGGCCGCGGGCCAGATAGCGCCGGGCGTCGGCGAGATGGCCGAGGTCGCGGGCCATGCCGCCCACGGCGGCGTCGGCGAGCGCGTACTCCAGCGTCGCGGACGGGCCGTGCTGGAAGTCGTCGTCACCGGGCTTGTCCTGCGCCCGGCCCGGGTCGTACGGGACGAAGCCGCCGGCCAGGTACTCCGCGTCGGCCTGCCGTACCGCGGACGGCGAGGAGGGCGGCGGGACGGTGTCCACGTGCTTGCGCAGCGCCTGGTACGCCTCCTCCTCATGGCCCTTGAGCAGGCCCTGCCGGTAGGCGTCGACCAGGAACGGGGTCACCGGGTCACCGGTCATGATGTTCGTCTCGGCGGTGGCGTACCCCCAGCGCGGCAGCTGCCCGCTCTGCTGGGCCACCCGCAGCAGGGACAGCGCCATGTCCCGTGACTCGGCGGGCGCGAGCAGCGACAGCAGTTGCTGCTGGGTGCGGTAGGTGTCCCACAGCGACCAGTTCTGGTAGTACGTCGAGCCGCCCGCCGAGTGCGTCTTGTCGTCCCAGCCGGTGTAGCGGCCGTCGACGTCGCTGCCGATGTTGGGCGCGAGGAAGGAGCGGTAGAGCGAGGAGTAGAAGGTGCGCTGCTGCTCCTGGCTGCCGCCGGTCACCCGGATCTCGCCGAGCCGGTCCTGCCATGCCTGGCGGGCGGCGGCCGCGGTCGCGTCGAAGGTGCCGCCGCCCTCGGCGGCCAGGTTCTTCGCCGCGCCGTCCGCGTCCACCCAGGACAGCGCCGTCACCGCGGTGACCGCGCGGTCCGTCGTGGTGTCGAAGCGTACGAAGGCGCCGCCGAGCCCGGTGGAGGTGGAGGTGCGGCTGCCCGCCGTCACGGTGTTCCCGCTCCAGGTGCCGTACGACAGGAACGGGCGGTCGAACCGGGTCGCGGTGTACACGGTGTACGGCTTCGTGTCCTGGCAGAAACCGCGGCCCGTGATGGCGGTGACCACCGTACGGTCGTCCAGCACCCGGACCGTGCTGGAGGTCACCTGGTGCAGCGCCTGGCCGGAGTTGAGCAGCACGTTGGCCTGGTCGGTGGCCGGGAAGGTGTAGCGCTGCCAGCCGGTCCTGTCGGTGGCGCTCAGCTCCGCGGTGATTCCGGTGCCCAGGGTCACCTTGTAGTACCCCGGTGACGCGGTCTCGTCCGCGTGGCTGAACTGCGCCGCGTAGCGCGCGTCGTCGGTGGCGCTCACCGCGCCGGTCGTCGGCAGCACCGGGAGGTCGCCGCCGAGCCCGCAGCCCACGCCCGACAGGTGCACCGCGCTGAACCCGCGGATGTGGTCCTGGTCGTAGTCGTACCCGGTGTTGTGCCCGGTGTCCGGCGAGAGCTGCACCATCCCGAAGGGCACCGCGGCGCCCGGGTAGGTGTTGCCGTCGTTCTGCGTGCCGATGAACGAGTTGACCAGGTGCGTCAGATCGCCCCCCGCACTGCCCGCCGCGTGCGCCGACCCGGCCCCCGCCCCGGTCGCCGCGACCGCGAGCAACGCGGTGACGGCCGCGACGGCCGCCGTCCGCAGCCGCTGCATCGTGTGAACCATGTCAGCCCTTCACCCCTTTGACAACGTTGTCAGAGCGCCACGCACACCTCACGCCCAGAAA
Organism: Streptomyces sp. NPDC051976; assembly: GCF_040680795.1. Classification (NCBI taxonomy): domain Bacteria; kingdom Bacillati; phylum Actinomycetota; class Actinomycetes; order Kitasatosporales; family Streptomycetaceae; genus Streptomyces; species Streptomyces sp. NPDC051976. Next base: position 16,095 of record NZ_JBFAXL010000031.1, on the reverse strand, counting down.
ACCGGGAGTACGGGACACGCCAACGGGACGTCAGGAATCTTGACCCGAACTCGCCGCAGCGTCAATGCCGCAACGCGAACGTCTTCGCGCCGGGCGCGAGGTTGACGCGGCGCCCCGCCCTGCGCCTGGCCCCGCACCGGGGGCGAGCCGGTACCGCGAAATCGGGCGCCCACAAGGCCGGGGCCCGCCCCGCGAGGTCGCGGGGCGGGCCCTGGGAGAGCGGGGGTTCAGCGCTGGAGGGACCGGGCCGGGAGGCCGGTGGTCTCCTCGTGGGCGATGCGGGTGGCGTCCGCGGTGAAGGCGGAGGCGGACGCCGCGGGGGCGGGGGCGCCGCAGAAGACCGGGTCGAGGGCCTTGCGCTCGGCGGCGAAGATGGCGGTGTTGTTGGAGGCGTTGGCCGACACCGTGAGCTGCCGGCGGCCGTCCTTGGTGGTGTACGAGTACGTCTGGTAGCCCTCGACGATGCCGTCGTGGCCGTAGACCTCGGTACCGCAGGACAGCTTGTACTCGCGCAGGCCGAGCCCGTAGCCGGAAGTGGTGTCCACCGGCGACATCTTCTCCATCTCGGCGAGCTGCGCCGCGGGCAGCAGACGGCCGCCGGTCAGCGCGCGCCAGTACGTGTTGAGATCGGCGGTGCTGGAGATGGCCGCGCCCGCGGTCCAGATCCAGGAGCCGGTCTGCGCCGTCGCGTCCAGCATCGGCTTGGTGCGGTCGTCGTCGGTGAGGTACCCGATGGCGTGCGGGCCGCCGATGCCGGTGCTGGGCACGATGAAGCGGGTGTGGGTCAGCCCGAGCGGGGTGAGGATGCGGTCGCCGAGCACCTTCGCGTACGGCTGCCCGGTGAGGTGCTCGACCAGCAGGCCCAGCACCACGAAGTTGGTGTTGGAGTACTGGTAGCGCGCGCCGGGGGTGAACTGCGAGCCGTGCGCGAGGGCCTGGGCGACCAGGTCCTCGGGCTTGTAGACCTTGTAGCGGAAGTTCTGGTAGCCGGGGATGGTGTCACCGGCCAGGATGTCGTTGGTGTAGTCGTACAGGCCGCTGGTGTGGTTGAGCAGTTCGCGCACCGTGATGGCCGAGTTCGCCGGCAGGACGCCCGGGGCGAGGTAGCCGGCCGCCGGGGCGTCGAGGTTCACCTTGCCCTGCGCGACGAGCTGCAGCACGAGGACGGCGGTGAAGTTCTTGGTGATGCTGCCGACCCGGAACTGTCCGTCGGGGTCGACGGGGGTCTTGGCCGACAGGTCGCCGGTGCCGACGCTCACACCGCGGTCGGCACTGCCTGCGGTGCTCACCCGGGCGAAGGCGCCGGGCGAGCCCGCGGTGACGACACCCTGCAGCGCCGTCTTCAGGCCCTGAAGGTCGGGCGCCGGGCCGGATGTTCCAGGGGCCGGGACGGCCAGCGCGGTGACCGACCGGGCCATGGCCGGTCCCGAAGAGCCGGGGGCGGCGCTCGCCGCGCCCGCGGTGAGGACGACCGATCCGAGCGCGCCCAGGGCCACGGTCGCGGCGAGTGCGCGACGGGCGGGGCGTGTTCGAAGAACAGACACGGAAACTCCAGTTCTCTTGCGGTACTTCTGCGGCGTCTGTGACAGGCGCCCACTCCTAGATAGTCCGTGCGGCCCCGATCGGTTGCATCGAACGGCGGGCGATATTGATCGGCGTCGCGTGCAACCCCCGGACGGCCCACCGGAGTACCTACGGACGGATGTCCATTCGGCGGCCGCTCCACGGGGGGCGGCCGGCGGTGGTCGGCGCGGCGGGCCCGGCGTGCCGACCGGCTCCACCGCCTGATGAAGCGTCAGGCGGAGTGTCGTGAAGGAGAAGTGTCCGTGGTTCGCAACCGCGTCAGGAAGATCGTGGTGACCGGCGCAGCCGTCGCCGCGATCGGCGGGATCTCGTTCGGCGCCTCGGCGTTCGCGTCCACCTCGGGGGCCTCGCACCCCGCCACCGCACCGGCGGCGGCGCCGGGCCGGCCGGCGGGCGCCCCCGCCCCCCATGTCGCCGACCACCTCGGAAAGGCGGCCGTGAGGGCCACCGCGCCCGCGGTGGTGTCGCAGCTCATCGGGCACGGCACGGTGGACGGCACGCCCTGGTCGGTGACGCTGGAGTTCCACGCCACGCTGCCCAAGGGCTTCAAGGTCGGAACGCTGCCGCCCGGCATGCCGAAGCAGCCCGCCCGCACCTCCCTGCTGTGCCAGCGGATGGTCATCGGCGGGATCCGCATCGACCACCAGGGCGGCCCGTGGGCCGACTGCCAGCCGGTCGACGGCACGCACGACCCGTCCGGCAGCGGCGAGGCCGGGCTGTGGGGGCTGCACGACAAGGGAACCACCGGCTCCCGGCTGTTCGTCAGCAACCCCGAGGCCAACGTCTCGTACGGTGTGGTGACGCTCACCGACGGCGAGCGGCTGACCGCGCACGTGGTCGCCGTCCCGCACACGAGCTACCGTGCGTGGGCGGTGGCGATCCCCGACAACCGGACGATCGCCTCCGTCGACGAGTTCGACGCGCACCACCACCGGGTCAGCCACCAGACCGAGTGGCGCTGACCGCAGCGCGGCACCCGGCACCACCACGCTGAACCGAGTACGACCGAGAAGGACGGGATCCACCCTTCGTGCAGCACCCTCACGACCGCGAGGCGGTCGACGGACCGGACAGCGACTTCACCCGGTTCGTCGCCGCCAGGTGGCGTGCGCTGACCCACACCGCGTATCTGCTCACCGGCGACTTCCATGAGGCGGAGGACCTGGTGCAGACGACGCTGTCCCGGGTCTACGTCCACTGGCGGCGGGTGCGGCCGGAGACCGCGGAGCACTATGTGCGGCGCGCCCTGGTGAACAACAACCGCAGCAGGTACCGCAAACGCAGGATCACCCATCTGCTGCTGGCCGTCCTGCCGGAGTCCCCCGCCGTCACCGACGACGGGGGCTTCCGGACGGCGGACGACTCCGACGCGCTGATGGACGCCCTCGGCGATCTCCCGGAGCGGCAGCGCGCGGTGGTGGTGCTGCGCTACTGGGAGGACCTGTCGGCGGAGGAGGTCGCGCAGACGCTGGGCTGCAGCGTCGGCACGGTCAAGAGCCAGGCGTCCCGCGCGCTGGCCAAGCTGCGCACCCATCCCGCCCTCGCCGAACACCCGCTGGCCAGCAGGCTAGGAGACCCGCGATGACACCAGAGCAGGACCAGGGCGAGCGGCTGCGCGCCGCCCTCGCCCGTACGGTGGACGCGCACACTCCCTCCCCCGCGCCCGTCGGCCGCATCCTCGCGGCCGGGCGCGCCCACCGCGCCCGGCGCCGCCGGGCCGCGGTGGTGGCGTCCGCCGCCGCCGTGCTGGCCGCGGGGCTGACCGCGCTGCCACTGACCGGGCACGGCGGTGTGCGCCCGGCGGACCGGCCCGGCCGTCCGGTGGCGCACCCGTCGCACACCGACGCGTCCGACCGCGACACCCCGGGCCGCGCTCTGGTGAAGGCGGTGGTGGGGCACGGCACGGTCGACGGCACGCCGTGGTCGGTGACCCTGGAGTTCCACCCGACGCTGCCCGCGGGCTTCAGCGCCGGATCGCCGCCGCCCGGGATGGCGCAGCCGCCGAACCGCACCTCGCTGCTGTGCCAGCGGATGGTCATCGACGGTGTCCGTGTCGACCACAACGGCGGTCCCTGGTCGGACTGCCAGCTGGTGAACGGCACGCACGACCCGTCGGTGGGCGGCGAGACCGGGCTGTGGGGACTGCACGACAAGGGGGCCGTCGGTTCACGGCTGGTCGTGGGCAACCCGGAGGCCGCGGTCACCCACGCCACGGTCACGCTGTCCGACGGCGAGCGGCTGACCGCGTCCACCGTCGCCGTGCCGGGCACCGTCTACCGCGCATGGGCGGTGGCGATCCCGGCCGACCGGAGCATCGCCTCCGTCGACGAGTTCGACGCGGGCGACCACCGGGTCGGCCACGACACCCAGTTCCGCTGAGCACACCGCGGGAGCCGGTCCTCCCCACCGTCGCGGCGGGCAGGACCGGCTCCTGATCATCCGTCAGGCGTTTTTCTCAGCGCCTCACTTGCCGAACCCGATCGCGAAGACGTGCACGGTACCCGAGGCACTGGTCACCGGGAGGGTGACCGAGGCGACCGTCTTCGTCGGGTCGATCGGCACCCGGGTGGAGAAGACATACGCCTTCACCGTGTCCCGGCCGCCGCTCGCGGTGTCGCGGTAGGTGGTGGTGACGGCCGTGGTATCCCCGGCGACCGGCTTGCTGCCACCGCCGTTGAGCGTCCAGTCCGAGAAGGTGACCTGCGCCTTCGCGGTGCTGCCGTCGGTGTATGTGACGGTCAGCGTGCCGGGCACGCCGCTGCCGTCGGTCGGGGCGTTGGCGGCCGACCCGAGCAGGCCCAGCCACGAACCGGTCGTGGTGGACGGCTCGGGGATGGTCTGGCCGGCGGCCTCCAGGTTGTCCGGCTGACCGGCGGCGATCATCGGCCACTTGTAGTCGATGCCGTCGGCGGTCACGGTGCTGCCGCCGGTGACACCCGCGGTGGCCAGCGCGTTCTGCGAGTACGCCCAGCCGCCGTCGTCGAAGCCGCCGCTGAAGGTCGCACCGTCCGGGTAGATGCCCTTGTTGGTCTCGTACGGCCACAGGGCGCCCGGCTGGGCGACGGTCACCCGCATGCTCGCACCGCCGATCGAGGCGCCACTGGTGTGGTCGGTGAGCGCGAAGGTCACCGGGTACGTGCCCTCGGTGGTCCCGGCGGTGACGGCGATGGTGGCCTCGGCGCTGCCTCCGGCGGGCACGGTCAGCGAGCCGGACGTGGTGCCGAGGGTGACGCCGGACGGCGCGGTCGCCGTCCAGTCCACGGTGGCGGGCTTGCTGCCGAGGTTGGTCAGGTGCAGCGTGCCGTGGCTCGCGCCTCCCGGCGCGAGGTTCAGGCCGTCGCTGGTCGGCCCGGTCGCGGCGAGCACCCGCTCACCACTGGTGGTGTCCGACGGCGGGACGGACGACGCCGCGGTGGCCCACGAGGTGCTCGGCACGGTGGCGAGCGCGAAGTCCAGCGAGCCCGCGGCCTCCAACTGGCCGAAGGTCAGCCAGGACTTGTTCCACTTCTTGCCCTTGACGTCGAGCGCCTGGACATAGGGCGCGTCGGTGGCGGCCTGCGGGGCGTTGATCTTCACCGTCTTGCCGTTGCCGAAGGTGACCTGGGCGACCGGGAAGACCGGGCTGCCCAGCACCAGCGTGTCGGTGCCCGGTGTCTCCGGGTACATGCCCAGCTCGGACCAGACGTACCAGGAGCTCATCGCGCCCAGGTCGTCGTTGCCGAAGGAACCGACGGGGGCGTTGAAGTAGAGCTTCTGCTGCGCCTGCCGGACCGCGGCCTGCGTCTTCCACGGCTGGCCGAGGTAGTTGTACTCCCAGGGGATCTCGACGCTGGGCTCGTTGCTCAGGTCGGCGTTGGTGCCGCCGGGCTCGGTGATGTCGCTGAGCAGGCTGTCGAGGTACGAGGAGTACGCCGCCGTGCCGCCGCGGGCCATCGAGAGCTGCTTGAGGTCGAACGGCACCATCGGGGTGTACTGGGCGGAGGTGCCCTCGACGAACCCGTTGGAGGTGCCGGGGGTGAAGCCGCCGACGAACTGGCCGTCGCTGTTCTTGCCCTGCATGTAGCCGGTCTGCGGGTTGAAGACGTTCATCCAGTCCTGGGCGCGCGTCGCGAACTTGGTGTACACGGCCGTGTTCCCGAGCGACTTGGCGAAGGACGCGATGGCGTAGTCGGCGCTGTCGTACTCCAGTTGGGTCGACACCGGGCCGTAGAAGTTGCAGCAGCCGTAGTCGGTCTTGTCCAGCGGGAGGTAGCCCTTGGCGTCGCGGACGGACTCGCCGGGCCGGTCCTGGCTGGGGGTGGTGGCCTGGTGCTGCATGGCGTCCAGCGCGTGGGCGGTGTCGAAGCCGCGGGCACCGAAGGCGTACGCGTCGGCGATGATCCCGGCGGCCGGGTCGCCGACCATCACGTAGCTCTCGCCGTTGTTCGAGGCCCACTTGGGCAGCAGACCGGTCTGGTCGTAGCCGTTGAGCATCGAGGTGACGATGTCACTGGTCACCTTGGGGGCGACGGTGGCCATCAGCTGGGTCTGCGAGCGGTAGGTGTCCCAGCCGGAGTAGTTGGCGTACTGCCCCTGCTGGCCCTTGGCGAGCTTGTGGACCTGGTTGTCCATGCCCATGTACTGGCCGTTGTCGTCGGAGAAGACGTTGGGGTGCAGCAGCGCGTGGTAGAGCGCGGTGTAGAACTGCGCCTGCTGGTCGTGGCTGCCGCCGCCGATCTTCACCTTGCCGAGCACCGCGTTCCAGGCCGTGTGGTTGGCCTGCCGCATCGCGTCGAAGCCGAAGCCCTTGACCTCGGTGGAGAGGTTGGCGGTCGCGTTGGCGTCGCTGGTGTACGAGATGCCGACGGCCGCGGTGACGCTCGGGTCGGCGGCGGTGTCGAAGGTCAGGTACATCCCGTTGGCGCCGGTGACCGGCGGTGCGCTCGCCGCGCTCTTCGCGGTGCCCCCGGCGGTGGCGGCGGGCTTGGCGCCGTGCAGGGTCGGGGCCGGGGTGGCCGGGACGGCGAGGTGGCCGCCGCGCTTGGCGGCCGGTACGGACGCCAGGTCCTGCTGCGGGCGGCCCTGCTTCAGCGAGGTGGCGTTGGGGTTGATGGTGCCGCCGACCCAGGTGCCGCTGGCCGTGAAGGGGTGGTTGAACTTGATGTCGAAGTGCAGCGTGTACCGGTTGCCCGCGCCGCAGAAGTGGCCGCTGTCGACGGCGCCGCTCACCTCGTGGTCGCTGACCACGTGCACCCGGGTGCCGTCGACCTGGGTGGCGCCGCCGCTGAGCTTCAGCAGCAGATTGGCCGGCGACCCGGCCGGGAAGGTGAACCTGCCCAGTCCCGCGCGGGTGGTGTCGGTCAGCTCGGTCTTGACGCCGCCCGCGTCGGTGACGCCGTAGTAGCCGATCCCGGTCTGCTCGGCGGTGTGGCTGAACTGCGAGGAGGTGTTCGACAGGTTCCCGGACAGCGCGCCGGTGACCGGGAGGATCGGCAGGTCGCCCGCCACCGGGCAGCCGGGGCCCGAGACATGGGTCAGGCTGAAGCCGGAGATCTTGCTGTCCTGGTACTCGTAGCCGCCGCCGGAGGGGCGGTTGGGCGTGGTGTCGGGACCCCACTGCATCATGCCGAACGGCATGTCGGGGCCGGGGAAGGTGTCGACCGCCCCGGAGGTGCCGATCAGCGGGTTGACCAGGGACGCGGGGTCCTTGACCAGGTCCGTGCCGCTCGCGGCGGACGCCGCGCCGACCGGTGTGGCCAGCAGCGCCGCCGCCATGCCCAGGACGGACACGGCGGCCAAGCGTGGACGGTATCGGCGGGAGTGGAGTGGTGCACCTGAACGTCGCGGTCTGACCATCGGTTTGCCTCCGCAGGCGGGTCGTGCCTCATACGCTGACGTGAACGTGACTGCGCTCAAAACAGGCGACGTCGTCCTGCGGTCTACGGCATGACAACGTTGCCAACCCTGCACACAAGTGGTGAGTGAAACGTGAACCCCGAGCGCGTGTCAATGGCCCCAACAGGGTTTCCCCGCCCCAGTGTTCACTCCACCACAGCGGCTTTGGTGACAGTGTGTCACCACTTCGGGTATTTCCCGCACCCCGCACAATGGCCCGAGTTGGTCGCCTCTTTGAACGCGGAATGAACAGAAGGCCCGCCTTGCGCGGGCCGCACCCACGGGCTAATTTGATGCCGCCTCACCGGGATACCGCCAGCCCGGTGGGGCATAACCTTGCGGGGATTCCCGCCCAGGATCCTTTCCCCCCACACCCACCGAGGAGTTGGCGTGCGCGGCATGCTGCCATCGATGAGGAAATCCCCCGAATCCCCCGGCCGGCCGCCGCGTTCGAGGAGGACCCGCCGCTCCACGCCGGCGGCCGCCCTCGGCGCCGTGGCACTGCTCCTGGCCTTCCCCGCCGACGCCCGTGCCGACGTCCTGCAGCGGCTGCCGCAGAACGCGGACGGACTGGAGCAGAGCTTCTCCCCCGCCTACGACTACGACGGTGACGGCTGCTACGCCACCGCCGCGATAGGCGCCGACGGCACCCTCAACCCCGGCCTGAAGCTCGGCGGCGACGTCAACGGCCACTGCCACGACGCCGCGCAGCTCGACAACGCCAACACGTACTCCCGCGAGAAGTGCAACCACGACTGGTGCGCGGTGGTGTACGGCAGCTACTTCGAGAAGGACCAGGCGACGCTGGGCCCCGCGGCCATCGGGCACCGGCACGACTGGGAGCACGTCGTGGTGTGGATCAACGGCAACCAGGTCAAGTACGTGGCGGTGTCGCAGCACTCCGGCTACCAGGTGGCCGCCAGTTCATCGGTGCGTTTCGACGGGACCCACCCCAAAGTCGTCTACCACAAGGACGGCGCCTCCACCCATGACTTCCGCTTCGCGAACAGCAACGACGAACCGCCGGAGAACGAGACCGGCGGCTGGTTCTATCCGCGGCTCGTCGGCTGGAACGGCTATCCGCCCGGGTTGCGCGACACGCTCATGAACGCCGATTTCGGCGCCGCCACACTGAAAATCCGGGATGTCGACTTCGATTACGCCCTCGCCCATTCCATGCCGTCCGGAATCCCCTTCGACCCCAACGCCTGAGCGGTGAAGCGGCGGCCTGCCTCGTCGCGTTCGGTCACCAGCGCACCGGGAGGTGCACGGGGCCGCGCATGAGCATGCCGCCGCGCCAGGTGAGTTCGGCCGGATCGGTGTCGAGCGTCAGCCCGGGGAAGCGGTCGAGCAGCCCGCGCAGCGCGATCCTGCCCTCCAGCCGGGCCAGCGGCGCGCCCAGGCAGTAGTGGATGCCGTGGCCGAAGGCGACATGGCCGCGCGCGTCCCGGCTGATGTCGAAGCGGCCCGGGTCGGGGAAGCGGGCCGGGTCGCGGTCGGCGTCGGCGAGCGCGATCAGCACCAGCCGCCCGTCGCCGGGGATCACCGTGCCGCCCAGCTCCACGGGCGCCACGGAGAACCGGTAGGTGGTGGTCTCCACGGGGCCGTCGTAGCGCAGGATCTCCTCGACGGCCCCGTCGAGCAGGCCGTCGGGGTCGGCGCGCAGTGCGGCGAGCTGCTCGGGGTGGGTGAGCAGCGCGAGCACGCCGTTGGAGATCAGGTTGACCGTGGTCTCGTGCCCGGCCACGAGCAGCACCCAGGCCATGCCGAGCAGTTCCTCGGCGTCGAGCCGGTCGCCGTCCTCGTCCGCGGTGTGGATCAGGTCGCTCATCAGGTCGTCGCCGCGCTGCCTGCGCTTGTCGTCGAGCAGGTCCACGAGGAAGTCGTTCATGGCCTTCTGGGCCACCGCGCGGGCCTCGGCCGAGTGGTCCGTCAGCGCGGTGTTCGACCAGCCGCGGAACCTGGCGCGGTCCAGGAAGGGCACGCCGAGCAGCTCGCAGATGACCGTTATCGGCAGCGGGAAGGCCAGGTCCTCGACCAGGTCGCCGCGCCGGGACGGCTCCTTGGCCATCGTGTCGAAGAGGGCGTCGGCGAAGCCCTGCACCCGGGGCGTCATCGCCTCGACGCGCCGCGGGGTGAACTCGCGTGCCACCAGCTTGCGCAGCCGGGTGTGTTCCGGCAGGTCGGTGCCGAGCATGGTGCGCCCGGCGGCCACCGACTCCACGCCCATGTCGGGCGCGGCGTTGGACCACGCCTTGGAGAGCCGGGCGTCGTTCAGCGCGGCCCGCCCGGCCTCGTACCCGACGACCAGCCATGCCTCGTAGCCCTCGGGCATCAGCACCCGGTGGACGGGTCCGCGGGCGCGCAGTTCGGCGTAGACGGGGTACGGGTCGGTGGCGAAGTCCGGTCCGAGCGCGGCGAGATCGACAACGGTGTCGCTGGTGGCCATATGAGTCCTCCGGGGCAAGGGGCCGGATATCCGCCGATACCGGCCGAATGCTGATCATGGTCTCTCCTCGGACACTACGGCGCCCCTCGCCGCGAGTCGCGTGTTCGCGGCTTTCGCGTCAGGGGTTCCGCTCGATCAGGCCGGATACCGCCTACCGGGCCGGCCGGAGTGTCACCCGGAAGCTGCTGCCGTACGCCTGGCGGGTGGTGACCTCGATCCGGGTGCCGCCGGGGACCCGTCGCACCCGGACGCCGTCGTCGGCCGCGACCACGCGCCCTGCCGGGCCGTGGAGGGTGACCACGACGCGGTCGCGCAGGGTGGTCGGATCGGCGACGGCGAGGGACACCTCGCCGTCGCGCGTTTCCTGGAGGACCACGGAGGCCGGGCCGTCGAGGGCGAGGCGTTCGGTGTGCCCGGCGCCGGGGGCGAAGCTGTTGACCGCGAGGATGCCCAGGCCGTCGTGGCGCACGGCCTGCATCCTGGGCGAGTTGGCCAGTACGCGGACCGGCGGGCGGCGGGCGTACGACCGCACCCGGTCCCGCGCGGCGTTGGGCAGCAGCGCGTAGGCGAACGCGGCGGGCGGCGCGCCCGCCTCCTGGTCCACCCGGAGCGAGAACACCTGCTTGCCGACCATGGTGTCGGGGTTGGCGGTACGGACCACCCGGCGGCTGCGGGTGACGGCGTCGAGCGCGACGGTCGGCAGCGGTCCGCCGTGGTCGAGGGGGACATAGCCGACCGCCGCCCCCTGGCCGGAGTTGGCGTAGCGCAGCCAGGACAGCGGGGCGGTGCCGGTCCCCGACCAGGGGGCGCCGCCGCGCAGTTCGCCGGTGAGCTCGACGGTGTCGGAGGGGCGGGCGATCCGGCTGTCGACCGTCGTGGTCACCGCCCGGCCCGCCCCGTCGCCCACTCCGGCGGCGAGCACCACGACCTCCTCGTCGAACATGAACCACGACTTGGTCGCGTCCGCGTTGCGGTAGGCGGTGAAGTCGTCGGGCAGCAGCCCGGCCTGCTTGGCCGCGTAGGCGGCGTCGCTCGACTGCACCAGCCCGGCGGCGCCGTAGCCGTCCAGCCGGGCGCCGCCGGAGAACACGTTGGTGGCCAGCGGGAAGTACACATAGGTGTTCTGGGAGGTCGACGACGAGGTGAAGCCCAGCGCCGGGTTGTCGTACCAGGGTGTGCCGTACAGCTCGGGGATCGTACGGCGGACCTCCACGGGTGCGGTGACACCCGCCAGTCGGTACGGCGGCACGGTGGTGAAGTAGTCGACGCCGAAGGCCAGCGTCTGGTCCTCGCCGGACAGATAGAGGTAGTGGGCGCCCTGGCCCTGGAACCACGGCTGGAGATTCTCGCCGTTCATGTACTCGTATCCGCTGATCCGGGTGGAGCTGCGGGCCAGGGCGAAGGCGTAGCCGGGGCGGCGGTGGACGGTCCTGTCCATGGCGTTGAACGCGGCGTGGTGCGCGGCGGGTTGCAGGTCGCGGGCCGGGACCGAGGCGTCGGCCAGCAGGTCGGCGTAGCGAACGACGCTCACCGGGGAGACGAACGCGGCCGGGTTGAGCGGGGCCTTGGCGGTCTGCCGGACGAACTTCACGTATCCCGCGAGCGCTTCGGCGTCCGCGCCGGTCGCGTAGCCGGACAGGTCGACGACCGCCTCGACGACCGCGGCGACGTCGGCGTATCCGGTGCCGGTCCTGGACACCCCGCGGCCCTTCACGATCTCCATCATCCAGCCTTCGAAGACCAGCGGGGCGAAGCTGCCCGACACCCAGCCCTGGACGACGCCGGTCAGGCCGCCGCCGGGCAGATAACCCGTGCCGTCGAGGATCTTTATGGTCTGCACGACGCGGGTGAGCAGACCGGTGCCGTAGGAGCCGGTGTAGGCGACCGAGGCGTGCTGGAGGAAGGAGCCGTCGGCGTAGAAACCGTCGGTGACACCGTGCCGGAGGGCGTACGGGTCGACGGTGGCGAAGACGGTCAGCTGGTCGGCGACCGCCTTGCCGATCCGCGCGTCGTCACCGAGCACGGCGCCCTGGAGGACGCGGTTGGTGGTGATGTCGGCGAGGTTGGCACCCGTGTGGAACCGCGAGTCGAGGTCGACGTCGCCGTCCTTGCCGTTGCGCAGATAGCCGTCCATGGCCGTGACGTAGAGCGCGGTGAGATCGGGCCGGTACGCCGCCAGCGCGTCCTGGAGCAGGACGAGCGTCTTGCTCGCGTAGGTCGATATGCCGATCTCCCAGTTGAACCAGTTGCCGTAGTAGCCCTTCGACTCGTCGCCGTAGTAGCGGTCGTAGAGCCATGCCAGGCCGTCGATCACCCGCCGCTGCACCGCGGGGTCGTCGCGCAGGCCGGCGGTGGCGGCGCCGGGGGCGCGGGTGGCGAGCGCGGTCTCGTACAGGTACTGGAACGACGTCGTCAGGTTGGGGTCGCTGGTGCCGAGCGGGACACCGTGGAACAGCTCGCCGGCTCCCGCGGTGTCCATCGCGGCGAGCCGGGTCCGCGCGGTGGCGGCGATGGCGGCGAGCTTCGCGGCGGCCTCGGGGCGGCTGTTGGACGCTTCGGTGCCGGCGAATATCGCCACCGTGTTGGCGGTCACCCTCGCGTGGTCGCCCGCGGCCGCCGCGACGGCGGCGGGGCTACGGTCGGCCGCCCGCGCCCGGAGCGGCTCCGCGAGCGCCGACAGGGTCGTGGCCGGGATCATCGACAGCAGGACGCGACGCGAGATCTGCACGGCGGACCCTCCAGGAATGTGGTTGGTAAGCGCTTGCCACATTCAAGCAACGCTCGCCCCACCTGTCACGGGTGCGTGCCCCGCCGGATGGGGCGCGCACCGAGGTGACGGGCCTTCCGGGGTAAGCGAATTGACGGAGCGTCACGGTACGTGCGGGGTACGGCGGATGGTGAGGGCGGTGAGGCCGATGACGATCCAGACGATGTTGAGGACGGCGGACGGCCAGGCGTGGTGGTAGGCGCCGTTGACCGTGAGGGCGGCGGCGCCCGAGAGGTTGAGTGACTGGAAGGCGGGCCCCGCCGCCGGGAGTCGGCCGGCCGAGGCCAGCGCGTAGGCCGCCAGCAGCAGGGCGGCACCGGCCCAGCCGACGGCCGCGACGAGGAGGGACACGGCGGGTCAGCGCCGCTCGCCGACGAGGGCGTAGGCGCGTACGGGGAAGGTGCCCATGCCCTCGATCGCCGGGGGCGCGGCGTGGAAGCGGAAGCCCTCCGGCGGGAGTTGGTCCAGGTCGCGCAGGTGCTCCACCACCGGGACACCGGCCGCGAGCAGGGTGGTGTGGGCGGGGCGCGTGCCGTCGGCGGTGTCGTCGATGTTGACCGAGTCGATGCCGACGAGCGCCGCGCCCTGGTCGGCGAGCCAGGCGGCCGCGTCGCCCGTGAGATAGGGGTGGCCGCTGCCGTAGGCGTCGGTACCCCAGTGCCGGTCCCAGCCGGTCTGGAGCAGTACGGCCCTGCCGGTGACCGCGTACGGCAGCAGCAGCGCGCGGGTGATCGCCCGGGACGCGCCGCCGGTCACCCGGACCACCAGCCCGTCCAGATCGGTCAGCCGGTCGAGCGGCAGCGCCGCCAGGTCCGGCCCGTCGGCGAACCGGTGGTGCGGGCTGTCGACGTAGGTGCCGGTATTGGCGACCATGCTGATCCGGCCGATCGCGAACTCCGTGCCCGGCGCGTAGTGGCCGCGGGACTGCTCGCGGCTGAGGTGGTCGCCGATCTCGGGGCCCGGCAGGCCCGGGTAGGTGACCATGCCGTGCCGGATCGGGTGGCTCAGGTCCACCGCGCGGCGCGTTCCGTCCGTACGCCCGCCGCCGTCACCCGCGCCGGAGGCGGCGTCCACCCCGCGGCCGCCCTTGTGCGGCTCGCGGAGCGCCCGCAGGCCGCTGACCCGCACCTCGCCGACCATGAGCAGACCGAGATGGCGTACCAGCAGCTCGCCGACCTCCTTCGCGTCGAGGTCGGGGCCGGGGACGTCGAGGCGGAACTCCTGGACCTGGAGTCCGCCGCCGTTACTGAAGGTCACGTCGGCGTCGAACTGGACCCGCCACTGCTCGGTGCTTGCCATACCGCCATCCTTACTGAAGTGGCACTTTACTTCAATCGATGTTTTCTGAAGTGACGCTACAGTTCTGCTTATGGAACTGGACCCCCGGCGGCTCAGGGTGCTGCGCGCGGTGGCCGTGCGCGGCGGTGTGATGGACGCGGCGCGGCTGCTGCATCTGACGCCCTCGGCCGTCTCCCAGCAGCTCGCGCAGCTCGAACGCGAGGTGGGCCAGCCGCTGGTGGACCGCTCGCGGCGCCGGGTCGCGCTCACCCCGGCTGGGCGGCTGCTCGCCGCGCGGGCCGAGCGGATCGAGCGCGAACTGGCCGAGGCACGCCGGGAGTTGACCGAGCTGAGCGGGCGGATGTCGGGGCCGGTGGTGATCGCGGCGTTCTCCTCGGCGATCTGCCATCTGCTGGTGCCCGCGCTGGACGCGCTGGCCCGCGCCCACCCCGAGCTGGCCCCGCGGGTGGTCGAGCGGGAGGGGCCCGAGGCGCTGCGCGACCTGCGGGCCGGCGGGCTCGACCTGGTCGTCGCCGAACACGACGGCGACAGCCCGGAACCCGCCGACTGGCAGGGCCTGTCGGTGCTTCCGGTGGCCGACGACGACTACCTGGTGGTGGTCCCGGCGTCCTGGGCGGCGCCCCAGGGGACTCCCGCGGCCGGGGCGGGGCACAGGCCGCGCTCGGGGTCGCGGGCCGGGCCGCCGACGGCGATGCGGGACCTCGCCGGGCGGCCCTGGGTCGCCGGTCCCGCCGACACCGCCTGCGGGCGGGCGCTGGAACGGCTGGGCGCCGAGCACGGCTTCACCGCCGACCTCGCCCACACCTGCCGCGAGTTCCCCACCGTCCTGGCCATGGTGGCGGCGGGCGCCGGGGCGGCCGTGGTGCCCACACTCGCGCTCGGCGGCGCCCCGCCGGACGGTGTGGCGGCCGCGCCCGTACCCGTCGCGGGCCACCGCAGGATCACCTGCCTCGGCCGGAAGCCGGGCGCCGCCCCGGAACCCCTCGGCCCCGCGGTCGCCGACGCGCTGCGGGAGGCGGCCGCCGCAGCGGGGCTCGTGCCGGTGGCCAGCCGGTAGAGGCTGACCTTTAGCGCCCGCGCGGTGATCATCGGCCGCCTATGCTGGTGCCCGTGACGACCATTCCCCGCGAGCTGCGCGAGCTGATCGAGACCGGGCCGCTGGCCCATCTGTCGACCGTCAACGCCGACGGCAGCCCCCAGGTCACCGCCATCTGGATCGGCCTGGACGGCGACTCCATCGTCAGCGGCCACATCCATCGCAGCCTGAAGGTGCGCAATGTCGAGCGCGACCCCCGGGTCGTGCTGTCCTTCGCCGCGCCGCCCACCCCGGGGGCGTTCCTGGCCGAGCACGCCATCGTGCGGGCCACCGCCACCGTGGAGGAGGGCGGCGCGCGCGAGCTGCTCCACCGGCTCGGCAAGGTGTACGTGACGCCGGAGTTCGAGTTCACCGCGCCCGGCGACTCCGCGGGCTTCGTGCTGCGCTACGAGGTCGAGCGGGTCGGCGGCGTCGGTCCCTGGGTGCCCGCGCCCCAGCACTGACGCCGGTACGGACACACGCACCCGGGACCGGGCCCTCCGACCGTGGGCCCGGTCCCGGGTGACGTGCCGTTCCCGGCGGCACGGCGCCGCACCTGTCTCAGGTGAAGTGCACCAGCACCCGGCCGCTGTTGGTCGCGTCGGTCTCGACGCGGACGTACAGCTTCCTGATGTGCTTTTGCGCCAGGAAGGCCAGGACGCGCTTCTTCAGCTGGCCGGTCCCCTTGCCGGGGATGATCTCGACGGTGCTGACGCCGGTGCGCGCCGCCCGGAAGATGATCTCGCGCAGGGCCAGCTCGATGTCGCGGTTGTTGCGGAAGATCGGGTGCAGGTCCAGGGTCAGCATCCGACTCACGGTAGTACGGATCAGCGACGCACGCTGCGCTTGCGGAAGGGCAGGCACCGTAGTGCCCCGAAGGGGCGCGGGGAACTGCGCGACCAGCCGTCGCGCTCCTGCACGTCACCACCGGCCCCAGAGGGGCAGACGCGTTGTCTTCGGACCACCGGCCGGTGGGGGCGGGCCGCGCAGTTCCCCGCGCCCCTACGGGGCGCATCGTCCTCCGCAAGCGCAGCGCGCTTCCCCGCG
>NZ_JBFAXL010000030.1:0-107671 GCF_040680795.1 Streptomyces sp. NPDC051976 | reverse complement strand
CGCCCCGCGCCCGTCCCCGGGGGAGCGCCCCCCCCCGCCCCCCAAACCCCCCCCCCCCCCCGCCCCGCCCGCTGCCAGAGGCAGCGGGCGGGCAGGTCGGGAAGTGGAGTTGACCCAGGAGCCACGCGGCGGCGATGCCCGAAGCCGCGCCGCAGGCACATTGCCGGGAGGCAGCCGGAAGGTCCGCTGGAGGCAGAAACCCGGCGCAGCCCGAAGCCCGCGCCGCAGGTGCAAGGGGCGGGGTGCCGGAAGCCCGCGCCGCGGGCGCTGAACCCCGACTGGCGGCCGCGCTGGAAGCGCTAGGCGGGGTGGGTGCCGGTGAGGGTGGAGAAGACGACGATGTTGGCGGAGTAGGTCTGGGTGGTGCGGTCGAAGGTGCCGCCGCAGGTGATGAGGCGGAGTTCGGGGCGGGTGGTGGAGCCGTAGACGCGGGTGGCGTCGAAGTGGTCCTTCTGGACGACCTCGACGGCCTCGACCGAGAACTCGGCGACGGTGCGGTCGGCGCGGGTCACCTCGATGAGGGCGCCGGGGCGGACGGTGCTGAGGGCGTAGAAGACCGCGGCGCGGGTCTCGGTGTCGACATGGCCGACGATGACGGCGGCCCCGGCGGCGCCCGGGGAGGGGCCGTCGCGGTACCAGCCCGCGACATCGGGTGTGTCGTACGGCGGCGGGTCGACGGCGCCGTCCTTGAGGCCGCGCCCGACGACGGCGGCGTGCACCCCGATCGCGCCGATGTCGATGTGCACCGGCCGGGACGCGGCCAGCGGAAGGTGCGGGGCGTAGACCTGCGCGGGGTGGTCGGCCGCGGCGGCGGCCAGCGCACGGCCGCCCGGCGTGAGGTCGGCCGCCGCGCCACCGCCCGTGCCGCCGTGGCCCAGCAGCCAGGCCGCGAGCAGTACCAGGGCGACGGCGACCGTCGTCCAGGTGCGGTTGTCCGGCCGCGGGCCGTCGTCGGCGTCCCGGCCGTCGGCCCCTCCGATCATGCCGGGTCAGCCGCGGTCGGCGGTGCGGCGGCGGTAGACCGCGAGCCCGGCGAGCCCGGCCGCGGCGAACGCGCCGGTGGCCAGCAGCGGGCCGTCACCCGTACCCGCGGAGCCGGGGCCCGCCGCGAGCTGCGCGGTGCCGCCGCCGCCCGCGGGCACCGGCGCGATGGGCAGCAGGCTGGAGCCGCCCGTGGTGACGGTGATCGACGCCGACGCGGAGCTGGTCTTCCCGTCGCACTGCACGGAGATGGCGTACGAGCCCTCGACCGCGTCGGACTTGATGAACGCGCTGCCCTCCAGGCCGTGCGAGCCGTCCGAGGCGGGCGCGAGCGTGACGGTGTCCACGAACACCTCGGCGCTGGCCTTGGCCTTTCCGCCCGACTTGCAGGACGTCTGCAGGTGCAGGGTGACCACCCCGCCGGGCGCCACGCTGGACGGCGAGACCGCCATGGAGTCGGCGCCGGCGGAGGCCCCCGCGTCCGCCCCGGCACCGGCGTCCGTACCCACCCCCACGTCCGCGCCCACGTCCGCGCCGCCGTCCGCCGCCGAGGAACCGGCGTCCGTCGTCGCGGCGGAGCTGACCGAGGAGTCCCCCGGGCCTCCACCACCGCCGTCGTCGGCCAGAGCCCGGCTGCCGGGGAGGGACGAGAACCCTCCGAGGGCGAAGACGGTGGCCGCACCGGCGGCGGCGATGGCAGGAACCTTCAGACGAAACATGAGGACCTCCGCTCGACCGGGGCGGGGACGCGCACCGGTGCTACGAACATCCCCGGGCCGACCGCCCCCCGCACGCCGGAGGGCGGTCCACTGACCCATCGGAGTGACCCGCGCTCTACGCAGAGTGACCGATCAAGGCCCCCGCGCGGGTGAGGACGGCGCCGGTCAGATCTCGGCGATCAGATCCGCGATCGACTCCACGACCCGCGAGGGCCGGAAGGGGTAGCGGTCGACGTCCTCGGGCGTCGTCAGCCCGGTCAGCACCAGGAAGGTCGTCATGCCGGACTCCAGCCCGGCCAGCACATCGGTGTCCATCCGGTCCCCGATCATGGCGCTGGCCTCGGAGTGCGCGCCGATCGCGTTGAGCCCGGCCCGCATCATCAGCGGGTTCGGCTTGCCGACGAAGTACGGGTCCTTGCCGGTGGCCTTGGTGATCAGCGCGGCCACCGAGCCGGTGGCGGGCAGCACACCCTCGGGCGACGGGCCGGTCTCGTCGGGGTTGGTGCAGATGAACCTGGCCCCGCCGTTGATCAGCCGGATCGCCTTGGTGAGCGCCTCGAAGCTGTAGGTGCGGGTCTCGCCGAGCACCACGTAGTCGGGGTCGGAGTCGGTCAGGATGTAGCCGATGTCGTGCAGCGCGGTGGTCAGTCCCGCCTCGCCGATCACATACGCGGTGCCGCCGGGCCGCTGGTCGTCCAGGAACTTGGCGGTGGCGAGCGCGGAGGTCCAGATGTTCTCGACGGGCACGTCGAGTCCCATCCGGCTGAGCCGGGCGTGCAGATCGCGCGGGGTGTAGATGGAGTTGTTGGTGAGCACCAGGAACGGCTTGCCGGACTCCTTCAGCCCCTTGATGAAGGCGTCGGCGCCGGGGATGGGCGTGCCCTCGTGGATCAGCACCCCGTCCATGTCGGTCAGCCACGAGTCGATGGGCCTGCGGTTCGACACGGATCCGTCTCCTGTCCTTCGTGCGTCGGGCTGCTCAGCGTAGCCGGGGCGGATGAGGACCGCCCCGGCCGTCTCGCGTGCTGGTCAGCTGCCGGTCGCGTTCTTCCAGGCGTCCACGTACGACGCCAGGTTGTCGTTGACGTCCTTCCAGTCCGGGGTGAAGACGTCCACCCCGGCCATGATCTGCTTCAGCTTCGCCGCGTTGGGGTCGTTCGCGGTCACGTCGCTGCGGGCCGCGAAGCCGCCGCCCACCGACGAGACCTCCTGCTGGACCTCGGTGGTGAGCAGGAAGTCCAGCAGCTTCTTCCCGGCGTCCGCGTGCGGCGCGTTCTTCACCAGGCCCGCGGCGTACGGCAGCGCGAAGGTGGTGGGCTTGCCGGTGGAGTCGGCGGCGGGGAAGAAGATGCCCTGGTGCGGCATGGACGCCATGTCCGCGTAGTTCATCTGCACATCGCCGTTGGCGACCAGCAGCTCGCCCTTGTCGACCTTGGCGGCGAGCTGGCCGGTGGAGGCCGACGGGCCGACGTTGTTGGACTGCAGCTTCTTCAGGTAGTCCATGGCGGGGCCCTTGCCGCCGAAGTCGTGCATCGCCTTGATCATCACGGCGGTGCCGTCACCGGCCACGCCCGGGGTCGAGTACTGCAGCTTGCCCTTGAACTTCCCGTCCAGCAGGTCGTTCCACGTCTTGGGCGGCTGCGGGAGCTCCTTGGTGTTGTAGATGAAGCACAGGTAGTTGTTCACGATCGAAGTCCAGGTGCCGTCGGCGCTCTTGTCCGCCGCCGCCACCTTGTCCGACCCGGCGGGCCGGTAGGTGTCCAGCAGGCCCTTGGCGCCCGCCTGCTGGATGAACGGCGGCAGCGTCACGACGAGGTCGGCCTTGGTGTTGGACTTCTCCCGCACCAGGCGCTGCACCATCTCGCCGGAGCCGCCCTCCACGTAGTCGACCTTGATCCCGGTCTTCGCCGTGAAGTCCTTGAACACCTTGTCGTAGAAACCGTCACCGGCGTCACTGTGCAGGCCGTCGGCGCTGTACACGGTGACCGAGGTGGACGCCTTGCCGTCCGAGGAACCGGAGTCGGACGAGCCGCCGCAGGCGGTCAGTACCAGGCCGAGGGAGAGGGCGCCGACGACGGCGGTGAGCGGGGTAAGGGGGCGCTTGGGCATGACAGATCGAGCTCCTTGTTCGGCGGAGGGAAAGAGGAGAGAAGAGGAGAGAAAGAGGTCAGCGGTGAGCGGTGAGCGGGTGGGCGATCAGCGGTAGGAGGCGCGGGTGCGCAGCCGGGACATCGCGAGCAGGACGAGGAGGGTGGCGGTCATCAGGGCGACGGCCAGCGCCGCACCGGCGAAGAGCGAGCCGCGGTTGGTGGCCCCGTAGATCGCGACGGGCAGCGGCAGCCAGTCCGGCGGGTAGAGCATCATCGTGGCGCTCAGCTCCCCCATGGACAGGGCGAAGCAGAGCCCGGCGGCGGCGGTCAGCGAGGGCAGCAGCAGGGGGATGCGGATCCGCCACAGCACATAGCCGGGGCGGGCGCCGAGGCTCGCGGCGCTCTGTTCGTAGGCGGGGTCGAGCCGGGTGAGCGCGGCGCTCACTGACTGGTAGGCGAAGGCGGTCACCAGGACGGTGTGCGCCAGGATGACGATCCGCGCGGTGCCGTTGAGCAGCAGCGGCGGTTTGGAGAACGCCACCAGCAGCGACAGGCCGACGACCACCGAGGGCACCGCGACGGGCAGCATGAACAGCCCGTCCAGCACCCGCCGTACCCCGCCGCGCAGGCGTTCCGCGGCGAGCGCGGCCCAGCCGCCGAGCAGCAGGGCGAGCGCGCTGGCCGCGAGCGCGGTGAGCAGGCTGGTGGTCAGGGCGTGCAGCGAGTCGCCCTTGGCGATGTCCTGGTAGTGGCTCAGCGTCGGGTGGGACGGGAACGCGCCGCTCCAGTTCGTGGCGAACGACGCCATCACGATGACCAGCAGCGGCAGCGCGAACAGCGGCAGGAAGAGCGCGAAGAAGACGGTCCAGGCGGCCCAGCGCCCGGCCCTGCTATGCACCAGCACGGCGGCCACCTCCCACGGCGGTGCGGGCGACGACGACCCGGTAGAGGGCGTAGAGCGAGACCGACAGCGCCACCGAGACGACGGCGACCGCGCACGCCCCCGGGTAGTCGCCGTCCAGGATCGCCTTGCTGTAGACGAGCATCGGCAGCGTGGTGACGCCCTTGGCGCCGGTGAAGAGCACGATGCCGAACTCGTTGAGGCACATGACCAGGACGAGGCTGCCGCCGGCGGCGAGCGAGGGCAGCGCCTCGGGCAGGATCACCTGCCGTACGATCCTCGGCGCCCGTGCGCCGAGCGACGAGGCGGCCTCCAACTGGGCGGTGTCCACCTGGGAGAAGGCCGCGAGCAGCGGGCGCATCACGAAGGGCGTGAAGTAGGTGACCTCGGCGAGGAGCACTCCCCACGGGGTGCGCAGGAAGTCGACGGGGCCGCTCGCCGCGCCGGTGACGTCGGTCCACAGGCCGTTGGCCATGCCGACGGTGCCGTAGAGGAAGAGCAGCGCGAGGGTGATCAGGAAGGACGGGAAGGCCAGGAAGATGTCGATGAACCTGCTGAGCGCCTTGCCGCCGGGGAAGGGCACGAAGGCGATCACCAGCGCCAGCGCGAAGCCCAGCACCATGCAGCCCGCCGTCGAACCGACCGCGATCCAGACGGTGTTCCACAGCGCCTTGCGGAACGACTCCTCGGTGAAGATCTCGCGGTACGCGGCCGTCGAGTGCCCGCCGCTGTCCGGCGACACCGACTGCCAGCCGACCAGCGCGAGCGGGTACAGGAAGACCAGCCCGAGGCCGGCGACGGGCGGCAGCGCGTAGACCCAGGTCGGCAGCCCGCGCCATCGTGGCCGCCAGGCGCCGGCCCGCGGCCCGGTGAGTGCCTCAGCCCCGGCCAACGCCGACACCTCCCGCCACCGCCAGGCCGCCGGGCAGCAGCACGGCGTCCTGGGCGTCGAAGGTGAGCGCCACCGGCGACCCGACCTGCGGCGGTTCCCGCAGGTCACCGACGTCCGCGCGGACGTCGTGACCGTGCGCGTCGACCATCAGCCGGTGGGTGTGGCCGCGCCACTGCACGGCGGTGACGGTGCCGCGCAGCACATTGCGCTCCGCGCCGGGCGTGTCGTCACCGGCGGCGTCGTCGGTGAGCCGCGGGGCCGCCGCGAGCGGCAGGAGGCGCAGGGCGTGCGGGCGGACGCACAGGGTCGCCTCGGCGCCGGCGCCCGGGGCCGGCGCCTCCGGTCCCAGGCGCAGGGTCGCGTCGCCCAGCCGCAGGCCGCCGTCCGCCTCCGCCGTCACGGGCAGCAGGTTCGCGTTGCCGACGAACGTGGCCGTGAAGGCGGTGCGGGGGTGGCGGTAGAGGTCGTGGGGGGTGCCGCAGTCCTGCAGCCGGGACTGGTCGAGTACGGCGATCCGGTCGGCGAGGGTCAACGCCTCGATCTGGTCGTGGGTGACGTAGAGGATCGTCATCTCGGGCAACTCGCGGTGCAGCCGGGCGAGTTCGGCGAGCATGCCGGAGCGGAGCTGCGCGTCCAGCGCGGACAGCGGCTCGTCCAGCAGGAGCACCCCGGGCCGGATGGCCAGGGCGCGGGCGATCGCGACGCGCTGCTGCTGGCCGCCGGAGAGCTCGCGCGGGTAGCGCCGCGCATAGGCGGCCATACCCGTCATGTCGAGCACCTCGGCGACCCGCCCGGGGATCTCGGCGCGCGGCACCCGCTGGGCCTTGAGCCCGAAGGCCACGTTCTGCTCGACCCGCAGATGCGGGAAGAGCGCGTACTGCTGGACGACCATGCCGACGCCACGCCGGTACGGCGGCAGGCCGGTGACGTCCCGGCCGCCGATCAGCACCCGGCCGCCGGACGGCTGGACGAATCCGGCGACGGCCCGCAGCGCGGTGGTCTTGCCGGAGCCGGACGGGCCGAGCAGGGCCATCACCTCGCCGGGCTCGACGGTCAGGTCGAGCGCGTCGAGTACGGTCTGCCCGCTCTTCCCGTCGCCCTTGCGGCCGCCGTAGGTGACCGTCAGCCGGTCGAAGCGGATCTCCCCGGCCCGTGCGGCTCCCATCACTCTCCCCTGACCAGCGCGGGAAGTGCGGCGACCGACGGCAGGACGTGGGTGGCCCCGGCGGCGCGCAGCGCGGGCTCGTCATGCGCGCCGGTGAGCACGCCCGCCACGACCGCGGCCCCGGCGCGTACGCCGCTGAGCATGTCGTAGGCGGTGTCACCGGCCACCGCGATCTCGCCGACGGCGTCGGTGCCGGTGCGCAGCAGCGCGGTGAGCACCATGTCGGGGTAGGGGCGGCCGCGGCCGGCGTCGGCCGGGCAGAGGGTGAGGTCGGCGATGTCCTGCCAGCCGAGTGCGTCGAGGATCGCGTCCTGGGTGGTGCGGGCGAAGCCGGTGGTCAGGGCGACCTTGCGGCCGTCGGCGCGCAGCGCCTCGATCGCCTCGGCGGCGCCGGGCAGCGGTGCGCAGCGGCCGCCGTCGACGAGGGCGGCGTACGCCTGCTCGAAGGCGGTGTTGGCGCGCCGGGCGCGCTCCTCGTCGCCGAACAGGGCGCGGAAGACGGTGATCTTGGACTCGCCCATGGTGGCGCGGACGTACTCCAGCTTGGCGGTGTGGTCCGCGCTGCCGGGCTCGACGCCGAGTTCGGCCGCGGCGCTGGAGAAGGCCAGCTCCACCAGGCCGTCGTCGGCGACGGTGGTTCCCGCCATGTCGAGGACCACCAGCCGGATGCCGGATCCGGATCCGGGGGCGGGGGTGCGGTTGTCGGTCATGTCGTTCACCAGCCGATCTCGTGCGCTGTCGCCTCGCCGATCGCAGGCGAGCAGGTCATGCCCCGGCCACCGGGGCCGGTGACCAGCCACACCCCGTCCCGCACCTGCTCGCGGTGGACCACCTCGGTGGTGGCCACGCACTGCGCGTACACCCCGGCCCAGCGGCGGCGGATCCGGGGCAGCGGGCGGCCGAGGAGTTCGGCGGCCCGGCCCAGCAGGTGGTCGTACGGGTCCTCGACGACGTCGAAGGCGAAGGGCTCGTCGTATTCGTGGGTGTCGCCGATGGTCAGACCGCCGTCGAGGCGCTGCACCATGAGCAGCTGCATCCGGTGCTCGGCGGCGACCGGCGGCTGCGGCTGGCCCGTGCGCAGGGCGTCGAGCGCGCCGCCCTCGTAGGCGGGGTAGTAGCGGAAGCTGTCGGCGTCGGCGACGGATGTGGTCAGCGGCTCGCCGAGCGCGTCGGTCTGCGCCATCTGCAGCCGGACCCGGCGGACCGGAAGCTCGGGGGCCAGCTCCCGGGCGAGGCCGGACAGCCAGGCGCCGGTGGCGACGACGACGCTGTCGGACGCGTACGAGTCCCCGTGGTCGTCGCGGACCCGTCCGGTCTCGACCTCGCGGACCTCGCGGCCCGGGACGTAGGTGTAGCGGCCGGTGGCGGCGAGGTGGGCGCGCAGCGCCGGGAGGGCGACGCGCGACTCGACGGCGGCGTCCCGCTCGCACAGCAGCGCCCCGGTGAACTCGCCGCGCAGGGCCGGGTTGTGGGCCCGTGCCTCGGCGGCCGACAGCCACCGGAAGCCGCGCTCGGCGGCGTCGGGGCGGCCCAGCACCTCCTCGGCGACGGCCGCTTCCGCGGGCGTGCGGACGACCGTCAGCGAGCCGTTGGCCCGGAAGCCGGTGCCCGGCACCCGGCGGCCGATCTCCTCCCAGAGCTCGCGGGCCCGCAGGGCGGTGGCGAGCTCGGGCCCGGAGGCCCTGCCACCGACCCAGACCAGGCCGAAGTTGCGTACGGACGCGCCGCGGGCCTCGCGCTCGCGCTCCAGGTGGACGACCTCATGGCCGCGTTCTATGGCGTGCCAGGCGTGCATGGTGCCCAGCACCCCGGCTCCTACGACAGTGACTCTCACGGCGACGAGACTCCCGGCGGTAGATGGACGGGTTGCGACGGGTTGCCGACCGGCGGGTGAACAGGGTCGCAAGTCTGGCCTAGACCCGTTATCTTTCCGTGACCATATTAGGGGCAGTGGACGGCACGAATCCAGGGCGGGGCGGGTCCGGGGCGGATCCTGGACGGGGCGGTTCCGGGGCGGGCGGGCGCGGCCCGGGGCTCAGTTCCGCTTGTCGAGGTGGACGGTGAAGCTGAAGCGGTCGCCCCGGTAGAGCGAGCGCACCCGCTCCAGGGGCGCGCCCGCGGCGTCCCGGCTGGAGCGGTGCAGCAGCAGCATCGGCAGCGCCGGCGGCGTGCCGATCAGCAGCGCCTCGCGCGGGGTGGCGAGCACCGTCTCGATCCGCTCGTCCACCGACACCGGCTCGACGCCGATCCGGTCGCGCAGATAGGCGTAGAAGGAGGTGTCGGGCGCGAAGTCCCGTTCCAGGTGGGGCAGTCGGGCCACCGACAGATAGGTGCTCTCCAGCCCGACCCGCTCCTCGTCGGCGAGCAGCACCCGCTCCATGTGCCAGACCGGGTCGCCGGGTGCGAGCCGCAGTTCCGCGGCCAGTACGGGGTCGGCGTCGAGCCGCTCCAGGCCGATGAGGTTACGGCCGGGGGTGAGGCCCTGGCGCCGTACGCCCTCGGTGTAGCTCGCCGTCGACAGCGGCTGCTCCAGCTTGGGCCCGGCCACGACGGTGCCGCGCCCGCGGCGGCGCACCCGGCCCTGGATCAGCAGTTCACGCAGCGCCTGCCGCACCGTCTCCCTGGCCACCTCGAAGCGGGCCGCCAACTCCCTTTCGGTGGGCAGCAGTCCGCCCTCGCCCAGTTCGTCGAGCAGCACTTCGAGGCGCGCCTTGACGGCGAAGTACTTGGGCACCCGCCCGTGCTCCGGGATGCCCGCCCGGATCGGGGCATGGGGATCCGCCGCTTCGCTCATGGTGTGATCCTCGCAGACGGGCGGCGTCGCTCCGGCCGCGGCTCAGCCGAGGGCGGCATGGCCGTAGAGCGGGGCGAGGGCGAGCAGCGCCGCGCCCTCCGCGACGGCGCGCGGGCCCGCGGCGGCGAAGGCGACCGGCACGGGGGCGGCGGCGGGCCCGGCCCGCTCCGCCAGCACGGCGGCCACACCCTCCGCGAAGACCGCCTTGTCGGCGAGTACGGTCCGGCCGCCGAGGACCACCCGGTCGATGTCGAGCAGCGCCACCAGATTCGCCGCCCCCACCCCGAGCAGCCGCGCGGCCCCCGCCACATCCCCCCGCCCCACCGCCGCCAGGCACAGCGCCTCCAGACACCCACGGTTCCCGCACTTGCACAGCGGCCCGTCCAGCTCCACCACCTGATGCCCGAACTCCCCCGCCCCCGTCCGCCCCCCACGGAACAACCCCCCACCCAGCACCAGCGCGGCCCCGAGCCCGGTCCCGAGATGCAGATACGCGAAGGACGCTCCGGCGTCCCCGGGGGCGCTTTCGACGGACGGCACTCGCGGGGTCGCTTCCGCCAGGACGGAGAGGGCGGCGGCGTTGGTGTTCTTGTCGAGGGCCACCGGGAGGTGGAGGCGGGTGCTGAGGGTGGTGCGGAGGGGGACGCCGGCCCAGTGGGGGAAGCCGGTGACGCGGTGGAGGGTGCCGGTGCGGTGGTCGAGGGGGCCGCGCATGCCGACGCCCACGCCGAGGACCGCACCGGGGGCGGCCGCGGCGGTGCGCCGTACCTCGTCGACGATCGCGTCCAGGGCGTCGCCGACCGGCAGGCCGAGGTCGAGCGGCGCCTCGCGGTCGGCGACGGTGCGGCCGGCGAGGTCGGTGAGGACGGCGGTGAGCCGCTCGCCGTCGAGGTGCACGCCCACCGCGTACCGGGCCGTGACCGCGAGCCGCAGTTCGGTGCGCGGCTTGCCGCCGGTCGAGGCGCGGCGGCCCGCCTCCTCGACCAGCCCGTCCGCCCGCAGCCGGGCGGTGATCTTGCTGACCGCCTGCGGCGTCAGACCGGTCCGCTCGGCCAGTTCCAGGCGGCTGATGCCGCGGTCCGCACCGGGCGCGGCCAGCGTGGCGGCACGCAGCAGATCCAGGACGAGGGCCGCGTTGTGGCTGCGGAGGGCGGGCAGGTTGGCGCCGGACGTGGACGGGTTCACCCGGCCATTGTCCCTTGCGCTTGCACTTTGGCAACACTGTTGCCAAAGTGGCTGCCATGAGCACTCCTCCCGGTACCCCCCTGCGTGTCGGCCTCGTCGGCTACGGCCCGGCCGGTTCCTTCTTCCACGCCCCGCTGATCGCCGCCACCGAGGGCCTGGTCCTGGACACGATCGTCACCAGCGACCCGGAGCGGCGCGCCCAGGCCCGCGCCGAACACCCGGAGGTGTCCTTCGCGGCGAGCGCCGACGAGCTGTGGTCGCGCGCGGCCGGGCTCGACCTGGTCGTCCTGGCCTCCCCCAACCGCACCCATGTGCCGCTGGCCAAGGCCGCGCTGCGGGCCGGGCTGCCGGTCGTGGTGGACAAGCCGCTGGCCGGGACCGCCGCCGAGGCACGCGAGCTGGCGGCGCTGGCCGAGCGGGAGGGCCTGCTGCTCACGGTCTTCCAGAACCGCCGCTGGGACAGCGACTTCCTCACCCTGCGGGCGCTGCTCGACAAGGGCGCGCTCGGCGAGGTGCGGCGCTTCGAGTCCCGCTTCGAGCGCTGGCGCCCGCAGCTCAAGGGCGGCTGGCGCGAGTCCGGCGACCCGGCCGACGTCGGCGGGCTCCTGTACGACCTGGGCAGCCACCTCGTCGACCAGGCACTGACGCTCTTCGGCCCGGTTTCGCGGGTCTACGCCGAGGTCGACGTACGGCGGCCGGGCGCCGCGGCGGACGACGACGCCTTCGTCGCGCTCACCCACGCCGGCGGCGTCCGCTCGCATCTGTGGATGAGCGCCACCACCCCCCGCCTCGGGCCGCGCTTCCGGGTGCTGGGCAGCACTGGCGGCTATGTCACCTACGGGCTCGACCCGCAGGAAGGTGCCCTGCGCGAGGGGCTGCGGCCGGTCCCGGGCAGCACCTGGGGCGTCGAGCCGGAGTCCGACTGGGGCACCCTGGGCACCGACGAGAACGCGGCGCCCGTCCCCTCCGTGCCCGGCGACTACCCCGCCTTCTACGCGGCCGTCGCCGCCGCGCTGCGGGACGGCACCGCTCCCCCGGTCACCGCGGTGGAGGCCGCCGCGGCGCTCGACGTCCTGGAGGCCGCCCGGCGCTCCGCCCACCTCGGCCAGGCGGTGGCACTGTGAGCGCCGCGAGCGACGGGGCCACCGACAGCGCTGCCCTGCTGCGCGAACTCGCCGCCCAGGAAGAGGCGTTGGTGCTGCCGCGGTTCAGCAACGACGACGCCTGGCGGCTCGGCTGCCTGCTGGTGGAGCTGGCCCGCGAGCGCGGTGCGGCCGTCACGGTGGACATCAGGCGCGGCGGCCAGCAGCTCTTCCACTACGCGTTGGACGGCACCAGTCCCGACAACGACGCGTGGCTCGACCGCAAGGCCCGCGTCGTCGAGCGGTTCGCCGCCTCGTCCCTGGCCGTCGGCGAGCGCTTCCGCGCCAAGGGGCGCACCTTCGAGGACTCCTCCCGGCTCGACCCGGATCTCTTCGCCGCGCACGGCGGCGCGTTTCCCCTGCGGGTGGCGGGCGTCGGCGTCGTCGGTGTGGTCGGCGTCTCGGGTCTCCCACAGGCCGAGGACCACGCGCTGGTGGTGGCGGGACTGACGCGGTTCCTGTCGGAACCCGCTGTCGGCTGAACTCGCCTTGCCCGTACGGGCGTTGGCGCGGTGTTAGCGAACGGTTGGCGGGGCTTGGGAGTCTGCTGCCGCCGGGGGGCGGTCCGCCTTCCGGCGGCAGTTTGACGAAGGGACCTTCCTTGTTCAGCAAGATCCTGGCCCGCACGGCCGTGGCCGCCGCGGCCGCGGGCCTGGCACTGACGGCGAGCGTCGGCTCGGCGTCCGCCTCCACCAGCTCGCCGTATGTCGGCTACGGGTACACGAACAACCCGCACGCCGTGTGGTGCGTGCAGCACCTCGCGAACGACATCGCCCGCGACCTCGGCCACGGGACCGTCGCCGAGGACGGCATCTGGGGCAACAACACCTACAACCAGGTCCGCTGGGTCCAGACGGAGCTGGGTCCGTACGAGTTCGGCGGCGTGAAGGTGGACGGCATCGTCGGCCCGCAGACGGGCTATCTCCTGCTCAACAACGGTGACGAGTACTACGGCGGCAACAACTACTGCCTGGGCTACGTCCCCAGCACCACCAACGACATGCCGCCTCCCGGCCACGTCGTCCTCGACTAACCGCTGCGCGGCGCTTGCGTAGGACGGTGCCCCGTCTTTAGGGGCGCGAGGAAGCGCGCTGTGCTTGCGGAGGTCGTGCCCCGAAGGGGCGCGGGGAACTGCGCGACCAGCCGTCGCGTGGCTGCAGGTCACCACCGGCCCCAATGGGGCAGACGCGTTGTTTCCCGACCACCGGCCCGGTGGGGGCTGAGCGCGCAGTTCCCCGCGCCCCTACGGGGCACGACCGGTGCCTGGCCCACCGCAAGCGCAGCCCGCGTCCCCGCGCCCCTTCGGGGCACGTACGGTGCCTGGCCCTCCGCAAGCGCAGCGCCTACGCGGACTTGAACTGCTGGCGCTGGGTGCCGAGCCCATCGATGCTGAGCTCGACAATGTCCCCCGGACGAAGGTACGGCTTGGGCTCGGGCTGGCCCATGGCGACGCCCGCCGGGGTACCGGTGTTGATGACGTCACCCGGGTAGAGCGTCATGAAGTGGCTGAGGTAGCGGACGACCTCCGCGACCGGGAAGATCTGCCGGGCGGTGGAACCGTCCTGCTTCAGCTCGCCGTTGACCCACAGCCGCAGCGTCAGGTCCTGCGGGTCGGCGACCTCGTCGGCGGTGACCAGCCAGGGCCCCAGCGGATTGAACGTCTCGCAGTTCTTGCCCTTGTCCCACTGCCCGCCGCGCTCGATCTGGAAGGCGCGCTCGGAGACGTCGTGGGCGATGGCGTAGCCCGCGACGGCGGCAAGCGCCTCCTCGTGCGAGGCGGCGTAGCGCAGTTCGCGGCCGATGACGACGGCCAGCTCCACCTCCCAGTCGGTCTTCTCGCTGCCGCGCGGCACGAGGACGGTGTCGTCAGGTCCGATCACCGTGTCCGGCGCCTTCATGAAGACGACGGGCTCGGCGGGCGCCTGGGCACCGGTCTCGGCGGCGTGGTCGTGGTAGTTGAGGCCGATGCAGACGATCTTGCCGATCCGGCCCAGCGGCGGGCCGACGCGCAGGCCCGGGTCAAGTACCGGCAGCGAGCCGTCGGCCGCGGCGGAGGCCACCGCTTCGAGGGCCGTCCCGTCGGCGAGCAGCGCTCCGTCGATGTCGGGCACCAGCCCGCTCAGGTCGCGCAGCACACCGTCGACGTCAAGCAGGGCCGGGCGCTCCGCCCCGGCGGGTCCGACTCGCAGCAGCTTCACAGTGGCTCTCCGTTGGTCGAGAAGGTGGTGATCGAGGGTCGTCCTACGGCATCCCATGGGGACGGTCATCGGATGTCTTGTCCGATCCTCCAACTACTTCCCCGGCCCGCGCAAGCCCCGGCCCAACCCGTGAGACCGCGGAAATCCTCGTGGATCCCGCCGCCGAGAAGCCCTACCTCGGGTGGGCGCCCGTCAGCACGCCCCACACGATCAGCCGGTACCGCGAGGTGAACTCCGGTGTGCAGGTGGTCAGCGTGATGTAGCGGTCGACCCCGCTCATCCGCGCCCCCGGGTGGACCGAGCTGTAGGGGACCGGGGCGACGACCGTGCCGTCGGAGGCGTACGTCTGCGGCAGGGTCCGGCGGATCACGTACGTGTAGCGGTAGGTGGCCGTCTCGATCTCGACGGTGTCGCCGGGCCGCAGCCGGTTGATGTAGCGGAACGGCTCGCCGTGGGTGTTGCGGTGCCCGGCCAGCGCGAAGTTCCCGGTCTGCCCGGGGCCAGCCGTGCCGGGGTAGTGGCCGACGTAGCCGTGGTTGAGGATGTGCGGCTTGCTGGTGCCCTCGGCGATGGGCGCGGTGACGCCGATCCGGGGGATGCGGATCACCGCGAAGGCCAGGTCCTCGCGGGCCGGGGCGGCGTCGCCCGACGGCGGCGCGGCGGCCGTCGCGGCAGTCGTCGGCGTCCCGGACACCACCGGGCTGTCGTCCCCGGGCGTGGTGGCCGCCGAGGGCCCCGGGGTGGTCCACTGCCGCTCCAGCGCCGCCACCTCGCGCCGGGCCGCCGCGTGCGCCTGCACATTGGTCCACCACAACTGGTGTGCCACCAGCAGGAGTACGAGCACGCCCGCCGTCATCGCCAGCTCGGCCGCCACCCACAGCGCGCGTCCCAGCGGGGACCGCCGGGGCCGCCCCGGCACCGCGCCCGGGTACGCCGGGCCGCGCGGCAGCCGCGACCGTCCGGCGCCGCGCCCCGGGCCGGCCACCACCGGCCGGCCCGACCGCCGCCCGTCGGCGCCGCGCCGCCCGGAGCGCACGGGACCGCCCGGACGCGCCGACCGCCGCCCGGCACCGCCTTTCTGACGAACCGTCACATCGGCGAGGATACGGCCGGGGAGCGCCGCCCGTCAGCCCCCCGCGAGCCGCGAGATCGTGAAGATGGCCAGGCCCGCGAGCGCGCCGACCACGGTGCCGTTGATCCGGATGAACTGCAGGTCGCGCCCGACATGGGCCTCGATCTTGCGCGAGGTCTGGTCGGCGTCCCAGCCCGCCACGGTCTCCGAGATCAGCGAGGTGATCTCGTCGCGGTAGGTCGTCACCAGGTAGGTGGCCGCGTCCTCCAGCCAGTGGTCGACCTTCTCCTGCAGCCGCGGGTCGGTCGCCATCCGGGTGCCGAGCGACAGCAGCGAGGCGCGGGCCCGCAGCCGCAGTTCGCTGCGCTCGTCCTCGGCCGCCGCCACCATCATCGACCGCACCGAGCCCCACGCCGACTCGATCAGGTCCTGCACCTCGCCGCGCGCCAGCAGGTCCTTCTTCAGCCGCTCCACCCGCGCCCGGGTGTCCGGGTCGGACTGCAGCTCCACCGCGAAGTCGCCGAGGAAGCGGTCGACCGCGCCGCGCGCCGGGTGGTGGGGCGAGTCCCGCATCTCGGTGACGAAGCGCAGCAGTTCCTTGTAGACCCGCTCGCCGACCTTGCGGTCCACGAAGCGCGGCGTCCAGCCCGGCGCGCCGCCCTGCACCGCGTCCATCACCGAGTCGCCGTGGGTGACCAGCCAGTCGTGGGCGCGGACGCACACCAGGTCGACCATCCGGCGGTGCCCGCCGTCGGCCACGATCCGCTCCAGCATCTTGCCGAGCCCGGGGCCGATCTCCTGCGCGTCCGCCCGCCGGGTGATCGCCTCGCTGACCACCGCCTGCACATCGGAGTCGCGCAGCACCGTCAGCATGCCGCGCAGCGCCGCGGCGGCCTGCTCGGTGACCTTGTCGGCGTTGGCGGGCTCGGCCAGCCAGCCGCCGAGCCGGCCGCCGATGCCGACCGCGCGCAGCCGGGTGCGGACCACCTGCGCCGACAGGAAGTTCTCGCCGACGAACTCGCCGAGGCTGGCGCCCAGCGCGTCCTTCTTCGTCGGGATGATCGCGGTGTGCGGGATGGGCAGGCCCATCGGCCGCCGGAAGAGCGCGGTCACCGCGAACCAGTCGGCGAGCGCGCCGACCATGCCCGCCTCCGCGGCTGCGGCCACATATCCCGCCCAGGCCCCCGCTCCCCGCGCGTCGGCCCACTTGGCCAGCCCGTAGACGAGCGTGGCGACCAGCAGGAAGCCGGTCGCGATCAGCTTCATCCTGCGCAGGCCCCGCCGCCGTGCCGCGTCGGTGTCCGGCGTCGCCCCCGGTTCCGGGGCCATCCCGCTCGAACCCGCCGTGCCCGCCGCTCTCGCCGCTTCCATCCGCTCCACCCGCGTATCCACCCGCGTATTGTCGCCGTCCCTGTCAGTCTGGGAACGTACGGCGGGTTCCCGGCGCCTCCCGGGTGTCGTACGTCACCGTCCGTACCCGCGCGAGACCGGACAGGAGCGGAGCGTCATGACGCAGCGGCACAGCGCCGGAGGGCTGGCCGGATACGCCGAACACTTCGAGGAGCCGGAGGGCTATCTCGACTTCGCCCGCTACGGGCCGCCGTCCCGCCAGGTGCTGGCCGCGACCACGCAGGCGCTGGCCCGGTCCGCCCGCGCCGACCAGGACACCGTCAACGACCTGATGCGCGCGGAGCCGCGGGCCCGCGAGGCCGCCGCCCGGCTGGCGGGCACCGACGCCGCGCACACCGTGCTGCTGCCCAACGCCTCCACCGGGATGTTCCACGCCGCCTTCGGGCTGCCGTCCGGCGCGGTCCTGGTGCCCGCCGCGGACTTCCCCGCCAACCACTACCCCTGGCGGCGTACCGCCGCGCTGGGCCGGGCGGAGCCGCGCTGGCTGGCGCCCGACGAGCGCGGCCGGGTCACCGCCGACACCGTACGGGCCGCGCTGGCCGACGACGTGGTGGCGGTGTCGGTCAGCGCGGTGGACTTCCGCACCGGCTACCGGACCGATCTGGCGGCGCTGCGCGAGGTGATCGGCGACCGGCTGCTGATCGTGGACGCGATGCAGGCGTTCGGCGTCGCCGAGCTGCCCTGGCAGGCGGCCGACGTGGTGGTCGCGGGCGGCCAGAAGTGGCTGCGGGCGAGCTGGGCCACCGGCTTCGCCACGCTCTCCGACCGGGCGCTGGAACGGCTGGAGCCCACCCTCACCGGCTGGACCGGGATCGAGGACGTGGCCCTCTTCGACGACCTGGAGCACCCGCCGGCCGCGGGCGCCCAGCGCTGGAGCATCACCAATCTCAGCCCGATCACCGCCGCCGCGCTCGCCGCCGCCCTGGAGCTGCTCGAACGCAGCGGCGTCGCGGCCGTCGAGGCGCACATCTCCACCCGGGTGGACCAGCTCGTCGACACCGTCAGGAGCTGCGGCGGCGAGGTGCTGTCCCCCACCGCACCCGCCCAGCGGGCGGGCATCGTCGCCTTCCGGATGCCCGGCACCGATCCGGCGCGGGTGGCCAAGGCACTGCACGCCCACGAGGTCACCCCGTCGGTGCGGACCGACTCCGTACGCCTGTCGGCGCACGCCTCGACCCGGCTGGCCGCCGTCGACCGGGTCCAGGCGGCTCTCATGTCGCTGCGCTGACCGCCTTCAGCCGCCGTCCGGCGGCCGCCGGTCGGCGTCCGTGCCCAGGCGCAGCGCCACCACCACGTCGGTCAGCTCGTCGCACACGCGCTTGATCTCCTCGTAGGTGCGGTCGCGTTCGGTGACGACGGCGGCGAGGACCAGTGCGGTGAGCGCCGCGGCCCCGTTGAACGCCTGGAGCGTGACCATGTTGGCCAGCAGGTCGTGGTGGGCGAAGGGCCCGTCGCCGCGCCCGGCGGCGAGGATCACCAGCGTGCACACGCAGAGCGCGGCCGGGGCCGCCCCGGCGAGCCCGAAGCGGAACGCGGCCCACATCAGGAACGGGAAGATCAGGAAGAGCAGCGAGTTGCTGCTCGTACGCGTCACCAGCACGGTGACCAGCACCAGGCCCGCCGACAGCACCGCCGCCTCGGCCCAGCGCAGCGGCGGCGCCGCGCGCGGGAAGCGGAACCGGCGCAGCAGCAGCAGGAACGGGGTCACCACCAGCACCCCCATCGCGTCGCCGGTCCACCACACCGACCAGGTGGGCCAGAAGTCGCCTCCGTCCAGCGCGCCGCTGATCACCAGCGTGGAGGTGCCGGTGGTCGCGCTGATGAGGGTGCCGCACAGCGCGCCCAGGAAGACCAGCGTCACCGCGTCCCGGAGCCGGTCCATCCCGTCGTGGAAGCCCGCGCGGCGCAGCAGCAGATACGCGCAGACCGTGGCGAGGGTGTTCCCCAGGACGATCATCAACACGGCGCCGACCGACGGGCCGAGGGTCACATTGGCCACCAGGGCGCCGAGCGCGATGCCCGGCCACACCCGCAGGCCGAAGATCAGCAGGGCGGCGACCGCGATGCCCGTCGGCGGCCAGAGCGGGGTGACCTGGCCGCGTACCAGCTGCTCCAGCAGGCCGAGGCGGGCCGCGCCGTAGTAGGCGGCCGCGGTGAGCACGACCGGAACCGCCGGGCCGAGGGGCTGGAGCCCGCGGCTCGGCACCCACCCGTGGTTCCGGACCATGGCACTCATCAGACACCATCCGCCATACCGGCGCGAACGGGGAGATAGCTCTGCTCAGTCCAGTACCGGGGGCCCGTCGTAGTGGACGACGAGGACGGCCGCGTCGTCGCTGTGGCCGGTCAGATCGGCCACCTTGATGACATCGGCGGCGAGTTCGTCGGGGTCGCCGTCGCACCCGGTGCGCACCAGCCGGGCCACCGCCGCCAGCCCCTCCTCGATGGGACAGGACGGGCCCTCCACCACCCCGTCGGTGAGCAGCACCAGCGACCCGGCGTCCGCCACCTTCCGGTGCGTCACCGGGTAGCGCTCACCGGCCAGCACGCCCAGCGGCGGACCGCCCCGGTCGAGCGCGATGCCGTACTGGCCCGACCGGGTGGCCCAGACCAGCGGGACATGGCCGGCCCGGGCGACGGCGACGTCTCCGGTGGCCGGGTCGAAGTGCAGGAAGCAGCAGGTCGCGAAGAGGTCGTTCCCCATCGAGATGAGCAGGTCGTTGGCCTCGCTCAGCACCTTCCCGGGGTCGGGTGCGGCGGTGGCCAGCACCCGCAGGCTGGTGCGCACCTGCCCCATGAAGGCGATGGCCTCCACGTCGTGGCCCTGCACGTCGCCGATGGCGATCGCGACCTTCCCGTCCGGCAGCAGGAACGCGTCGTACCAGTCGCCGCCGACCTCCAGGCCGCCGCGGGAGGGCACGTACCGCGCGGCGATCCCCACGCCGGGAAGGCTCGGCAGGTCGGGCGGGAGCATATGGCGCTGGAGGGCTATGGCGAGGTCCACCCGGGCCCGCTGGAGCCTGACCCGCTCCAGCGCCTCGTCGACGAGGTGCCCCAGGTTGGTCAGCAGCTCCTGGGCGGAGTCCGGCGTGGTACGGCGGTGTCGGCGCATGGTGTCTCCGATACCTGTCGCCGTGTCCCTTACACCACTTTAGCCCCGGTCCTCGGGGCCGCATCCGGCCTGCCGTCAGCCGGAGCCGCCCGCCGCCGCCCCGTACATCCGGGCGATCACGTCCTCGATCGCGGGCTCGCGGATCGACAGGTCGACCAGCGGGTAGCGGGCGGCGACCGCCGCCACCAGGGGCGCGGCGCTGGCGGCCGCGGGGAAGGCAAGCCACTGCCGGGGCCCCTCGGTCCTGACGTGGCGGGCGCCCGCCACCTCGACCGGCGGCAGCTCGCGGGCGAAGTCGGCCACCAGGGTGCGCTCGCTCTCGCCGACCTCGTGCAGACCGTCGAGCCCGCCGTCGTACATCAGCCGCCCGTGGTCGATCACCATCACCCGGCCGCACAGCTGCTCGATGTCGGTGAGGTCGTGCGTGGTGAGCAGCACGGTCGTGCCGCGCTCGGCGTTGACCTCCCGCAGGAAGTCGCGGACCTTCGACTTGCTGATCACGTCCAGGCCGATCGTGGGCTCGTCGAGGTAGAGCACCTCGGGGTCGTGCAGCAGTGCCGCGGCGATGTCACCGCGCATCCGCTGGCCGAGCGAGAGCTGCCGTACGGGGACGTCCAGCAGCGGCCCGAGGTCGAGGAGTTCGACGCAGGCGTCGAGGTTGCGGGCGTAGCGGGCGTCCTCGATCCGGTACATACGTCGGACCAGTTGGTACGAGTCGCGCAGCGGAAGGTCCCACCACAGGGTGGTGCGCTGGCCGAAGACCACGCCGATCCTGCGGGCCAGCCGGGTGCGCTCGCGGGTCGGGTCCAGCCCGCAGATCCGGATCCGGCCGCCGCTGGGGTTGAGGATGCCGGTGAGCATCTTGATCGTCGTGGACTTCCCCGCGCCGTTGGGGCCGATGTAGCCGACGATCTCGCCGCGCGGCACCGTGAAGGAGATGCCGTCGACCGCCCGCACCTGGTGGCGCTCGCGGCGCAGCGGACCGGCCTTGCGGCGTACGTCGAAGACCTTCTCGACCCCGTCGAGCGCGATGATCGGCTCGGCTGACATGCCTCAACTCCCTGTGCTGCGGTACGAACGGAGGCCCACCCGCCAGGCCGCGCCGGCGAGCGCGCAGCACCCGACGGCGACCAGCGGGGAGGTGAAGTCCACCCAGCGCGGCAGGCCGAGCGGGTCGGGCTCGCCCAGGATGTGAAGGGCGGGCAGCCAGTTGACGAAGGCCAGCGGCACCACGAAGGTGACACCGCGGACGAGGTCGCGGGCGAACAGACCCGGCGGGTACTGCAGCATCGTGTTGCCGCCGTACGTCACGGAGTTCTGCACCTCGGAGGCGTCCCCCGCCCAGAACTGGAAGGCGCCGCCCGCCACGTACACCGCGCTGAAGATCACCGCGCCGGACAGCACCGTCATCGGCACCATCGCGGCCTTCACCGGCGTCCAGGCCACGTGGATGTGCGCCAGCGACCAGCCGAGGACCAGGCCGCCCTGGGTGATCCGGCCGAGGCGGCGCAGCGCGAAGCGGTCGGCGGCGACCTGCGCCAGCACCGGGACGGGGCGCAGCAGCAGGGTGTCGAGGGTGCCGTCACGGACCCGGCGGCCCAGCCGGTCCATCGAGCCGAGCAGCAGGTCCGCGATGCCGAACGCGGTGCTGGTGGTGCCGTACAGGAAGGCGATCTCGGGCAGGGTGAAGCCGCCGAGCACCGTGATCCGCGAGAACATCAGCATGATCGTCACGAAGTCCAGGCCGGTCGCGGCGAAGTTGCCGATCGCGGTGAGCACGAAGGACGTGCGGTAGGCCATCGTGGAGCGCACCCACATGGCGACGATCAGCCGGTAGGTGCGGACGGTCTCCGTCACCCGGAAGGCCAGGGTCTCCGCCCCGGTGTCCGCCGCCGTCGCCGTCGCGGTGTCCGCCGCCGTCCCTGTCACGATCTCAGCCACCCTGCACCACCACCCGGCGCGCCGCGACCGACTGCAGCGCGCGCCCGGCCAGCAGCAGCGCCGCCGCCCAGCCCGCCTGGAAGGCCAGCGCGAGCAGCGCGCCGGTCCCCCGGTGCCGCCCCAGCAGGACGTCCGCGGGCACCTGGAGCATCGCCGCCCACGGCAGCGCCCGCGCGACCTCGCCCAGCAGCCCGGGGAAGACGGTCAGCGGCAGCAGCATCCCGGAGAAGAACAACCCCGACAGGAACGCCACCTGGCTCACCCCCGCGCCGTCCAGCAGCCAGAAGGCGCTCAGCGCCACCAGGAAGCGCACCCCGAAGCTGACCACCACCCCCAGCGCCACCGACACCAGGAAGAGCAGCCAGGTCCCCGGCCCCCGCGGCAGCGCCAGCTCGAAGACGAGCGCCCCGCACACCATGGGCAGCACCCCGCGCCCCAGCAGATGGAACGCCGACCTGCCCAGGTCCGCGGCCAGCCACCAGAGCTGCAGGTCGGCAGGCCGGTACAGGTCCACCGCGATGTCGCCGTTCCTGATCCGCTCCATCAGCTCGTCCTCGAAGCCGCCGCCCATCAGCGCCATCGTCTGCAGCAGCGCCTGCCCGACCCAGACGTACGTCAGCGCCTGCGCCTGGGTGTATCCGCCCAGGTGCGGGCGCTGGTCCCACAGCGCGATGTAGGTGTAGGAGACGATCAGGCCGAAGACCGAGTTGGTGAAGACGCCCGCCGCCGTCGCCGTCCGGTAGGTCGCGTGCCGCCGGAAGCCGCGCACCAGCACCGCCCCGTAGAAGCCACCGTTCCCCGCCGACAGCGCCGCCGTCAACGCGCTCGTCCGTCCCGCCAGTCCCGCTGTGAACCTTGTCACCACCCCTGCCGCCACCCCATGACCTCCGACCCCAGCCGCCCGGCACACAAGCGCACGACCTTACCCGGCCACGACCCGGGCCCACCAAGGGATTTTCGGCCCTCCCGGGACCCCGGCGGGCCGCGTCCCGCCTGTCACAGCCCTGTCACGGATACGCGCGGGCGATCTCGGACAGACGGAGGATGCGGCAGTGTAGGAAGGCTACGTACGTAGGTGTACGTAACGTTTGGTCCAAGTTGTTCCCGCCGCACACCCAACCTCGGCGGCGGCGGAGGAGTCCCCACAGTTATGAGTGACGAAGCGAATCGGATGACGGGCGGAGCCGGCGGGTTCGGCGGTCCCCAGCCCGCCGGATCCGCGGGCTGGGGACCCCGCCCGACGCTCACCGACCGCCGCGGCCGCCCCCGCCGCACCGGGCTGCGCCGGCTGCTCCCCACCTGGCGGATGGTGACCGGCGGCATCCTCACCGTGCTCGTGCTGGGCATCGGCGCCTTCTTCCTCGGCTACGCCCTGGTCTCCATCCCGGACGCCAACGCCGCCGCGACCGCGCAGAGCAACGTCTACTACTACGCCGACGGCAAGACCGAGCTGGCCCGCGACGGCGCCGTCAACCGGCAGAACGTCACGCTCAGCGGCGTCGCCAAGACCGCGCAGTACGCCGTGCTCTCCGCCGAGGACCGCAACTTCTACCACGAGTCCGCGGTCAGCCCGAAGGCCATGGTGCGCGCCGCCTGGAACACCGCCACCGGCAAGGGCAGGCAGTCCGGTTCGACCATCACCCAGCAGTACGTGAAGAACTACTACCTCAACCAGGACCAGACCGCGGGCCGGAAGGTCAAGGAGTTCTTCATCGCGATCAAGCTGGACCGCAACGAGACCAAGGACCAGATCCTCGAGGGGTATCTCAACACCAGCTACTACGGCCGCAACGCCTACGGCATCCAGGCCGCCTCGCAGGCGTACTTCGGCAAGGACGCCGCGAGCCTCACCACCGCCGAGGGCGCCTATCTCGCCACCCTGCTCAACGCCCCCAGCGAGTACGACCTCGCCGCGCACCCGGAGAACGCGCCCGCCGCCAAGGGCCGTTGGAACTACGTACTCGACGGCATGGTCAAGGAGGGCTGGCTCACCCCCTCGGAGCGCAGCGCCACCGTGTTCCCGACCATCGGCAAGCCCAAGCCCGTCGCCAGCAAGTCCGGCCAGCGCGGCTACATCATCGAGGCCGTCAACCGCTATCTCGCCGACAACAACATCATCGACGCCGACACCCTGCACCGCGGCGGCTACCGGATCGTCACCACGATCCAGAAGCCGAAGGAGGACGCCTTCGTCGCCGCCGCGCAGAAGCACGTCTACGACAAGCTCGGCAAGAGGACCGCCGACAAGTACGTCCGCGCGGGCGGTGCCTCCATCGACCCCGCCACCGGCAACGTCGTGGCGCTCTACGGCGGCGTCGACTACACCAAGCAGTACGTCAGCAGCGCCACCAACGCCACGTACCAGGTCGGTTCGACCTTCAAGCCGGTGGTGTTCACCTCCGCCGTCCAGCACGACTCGCAGACGCAGGACGGCGAGACCATCACGCCGAACACGATGTACGACGGCCAGAACCACCGCGAGGTGATCGGCCCCGACGGCCCCACCGGCTACAAGCCGGGCAACGAGGACGGCAACACCTTCCCCTCGATCACCGTCACCCGCGCCATGGACAAGTCCGTCAACGCCGTCTACGCGCAGATGGCGCAGGACGTCGGCACCTCCAAGGTCGTCGACACCGCGCACGACCTCGGGATGCCCGACGGGGTGAAGATCCCCACCACGCCCGCCATGGCGCTCGGCTCCTTCGGCGCCAGCCCGCTGGACATGGCCCAGGTGTACGCGACCCTCGCCGACCACGGCAAGGAGATCCCGTACTCCCTGGTCAGCAAGGTCACCAAGGACGGCGACGACCTCAGCCTGCCGAAGCGGGAGCCGGTGCAGTCGGTGCCGCGGTCCGCCGCCGACACCACCACCTCCGTCCTGCGGAGCGTCGTCGAGAGCCCCGGCGCGACCGCGTACGCCGCCCAGGACTCCGGCTGGCCGTCGGCCGCCAAGACCGGCACCGCCGAGGACGACAAGGCCGCCTGGTTCGCGGGCTACACGCCCAAACTCGCCACCGTCGTCGCGGTGTTCGGCATGAACCCCGACACCGGGGCGCAGGAGAGCCTCTACGGCGCCATGGGCCAGGACCGGGTCAACGGCGGCGGCCCGTCCGGCAGCGTCTGGGCCGACTACACCGCCACCGCCCTGCACGGCGTCCCCCAGCAGGACTTCGACCTCAAGCTGGAGAGCGGCGCGGGCTCGCTCCCGCAGACCACCGCGCCGACGCCGACCGACACCACGCAGTCGCCGACCAGCCCGCCGCCGTCGACCCCGTCGACGACGCCGCCGGTCACTCCGCCGACGCCCACCGACACCCGGACGTGGCCCACCGCGCCGCCGACCACCGATCCGGTCCCGACCGACACCTCGACGCTGTCGCCGATCGGCGGCATCACCGGGGGCGGTGGCGGAGCCGGCGGCGGCACGGGTGGCGGCGGAGGCACCGGCGGCCGAGGGGGCACCACGGGCGGCGGCACGGGCGGGGCGGCCGGCGGCGGCGCGACGCCGGGCGGCTGACGGGCGGGCGGCCGGGGATCGGGGATCTCCGGCCGCGGAATCGTGCCGCGCTACAGATACAGCCCGGTGGAGTCCTCGGAGCCCTGGAGCCGCTCGGCGGCCACGGCGTGCAGATCGCGCTCGCGCATCAGGACGTACGCGACACCGCGCACCTCGACCTCGGCCCGGTCCTCCGGGTCGTAGAGGACCCGGTCGCCGACCTCCACCGTCCGTACGTTCTGGCCCACCGCGACGACCTCGGCCCAGGCCAGCCGCTTGCCGACGGCGGCGGTCGCCGGAATCAGGATGCCGCCGCCGCTGCGGCGCTCGCCCTCACCGCTGTCCTGCCGCACCAGAACGCGGTCGTGCAGCATGCGGATGGGCAGCTTGTCGTGCTCACTCTTCGAACTCACGGCCACGACGTTACCGGCGGCGGCGCCGTACCGAGAGACCGGCCACCACTGCCACCACCGCCACCCCGGCCACGGCGACCGGCACGATCCGGTCCAGCCGGGGGGAGCCGTCCTCGGTGACGAAGCGCGACCGGGTGCGGCTGACCGCCCGGTGCGCGGCCACGTACGCCTGCCCGACGGTGCGGTCCACCGCGGAGACGGCCTTGGCCTTCGTGTCCCGCACGATCGTCGTGGGGTGCACCCGGACCGCGATCTCGTCCAGCGTCGCCGCGAGATCCTGCCGCCTGCGGGTGATCTCCGCCTCGATCTGAGCGGGCGTCCTGCCTTCCGACACCGCAACTCCTCCATCGCCTGATTCGGTAGCGTTCGGACAGTCTGTCAGTACGACGCGGCCCGCGCCCCGTCGGCACCCCGTTTGCCTGAGGAGCTTCCCCATGTCCGAGCGTCTCGCCCCCGGCGACACCGCCCCCGACTTCACCCTTCCGGATGCCGACGGCAACCCCGTCTCCCTCGCCGACCACCGCGGCCGCAAGGTCATCGTCTACTTCTACCCCGCCGCCCTCACCCCGGGCTGCACCAAGCAGGCCTGCGACTTCACCGACAACCTCGACGTCCTCGCCGCCGCCGGCTACGACGTCATCGGCATCTCCCCCGACAAGCCCGAGAAGCTCGCCAAGTTCCGCGAGAAGGAGTCCCTCAAGGTCACCCTCGTGGCCGACCAGGACAAGTCCGTCCTCACCGCCTACGGCGCCTTCGGCGAGAAGAAGCTCTACGGCAAGACCGTCACGGGCGTCATCCGCTCCACCGTCATCGTCGCCCCCGACGGCACGGTGGAACACGCCTTCTACAACGTGAAGGCCACCGGCCACGTGGCCAAACTCCTCAAGGACCTGGCGATCTGACGGTACCGGGCCTCCACACGGGCCCCCGGCTCGCTAGCATGGTCGATGACACGCGGCCGTGTCGTAACTGGCAGCCGAGCTGGGTTTAGGTCCCAGTGGGAGAAATCCCGTGTGGGTTCGAGTCCCACCGGCCGCACACCCCGAAAGGCCCGTCCCACCGCGTGGGGCGGGCCTTCGGCGTTGCCGCTTCCCGGGGCCGGGCCGGGGTCAGTCGAGGAGTTCCGCCACCAGCGGGGCCAGGGCGCGGAAGGCTTTGCCGCGGTGGCTGATGGCGTTCTTCTGGGCCGGGGTGAGTTCGGCGCAGGTGTGGGGGGAGTCGTCGGGCTGGAGGATGGGGTCGTAGCCGAAGCCGTTGGTGCCCGTGGGGGTGTGGCGGAGGGTGCCGTGCAGGCGGCCTTCGGCGACGCGGGTGGTGCCGTCGGGGAGGGCGAGGGCGGCGGCGCAGGCGAAGTGGGCGGCGCGGTGGGGGTGCTCGATGTCGCCGAGCTGGGCGAGGAGCAGCGCGAGGTTGGCGGCGTCGTCGCCGTGGCGGCCCGCCCAGCGGGCGGAGAAGATGCCGGGGGCGCCGCCGAGGATGTCGACGCAGAGGCCGGAGTCGTCGGCGATCGCGGGCAGTCCGGTGGCCTGGGCGAGGGTGTGCGCCTTGAGGAGGGCGTTCTCGGCGAAGGTGACGCCGGTCTCCTTGACGTCGGGGATCTCGGGGTACGCGTCGGCGCCGACGAGGTCCACGTCGAGGCCGGTCTCGGCGAGGATCGCCCGGAGTTCGGTGACCTTGTGGGCGTTGCGGGTGGCGAGTACGAGGCGGCGGGTCATGCGGTGATTATCCCGCCCGCCGCCCGGCTGCCCCCGTCCAGCCCCCGCGTCACCCCTTGGCGCAGACCCCGGTCAGATGGGAGGCGGCGCTGCCGACCGGTGCGAGGTCGGGCGTCTTGCCCTGGTCGGCGGCGGTGCGGGCGTTGTGCACGGCGGTGTCGAGGTCGTCGACGGCCTTGTTCACGTCCTTGCCGCGGTCCTTGCCGCCGAGCTTCTTGAGGTCGCGCTCGACCTTGTCGAGGGAGTTGACGGTGTTCTTGCGGCGGGAGGCGTCGGAGACCTGGCCGACGTTGGTGGCGGAGTTCTGCAGGTCCTGAACGTCTCCGGCGATGCTGGCGGCCGTTCTGGCGCAGTCGAGTGCGCGGTGGACGCCGGCGCACGCGGTGAGGGCGGCGCCCCCGAGCAGTACGGCCACGGCGGTGGTGGTGGCGAGCACGGTACGACGACGGCTGGTGCGCGTGCGGCTCATCTCAGGGCCCCTCCCCCGGCCCGCGCCCGGCGGCCGCCGGGTGCGTATCTCTACACACGCGGCAGCCGCCGTCAGGGTTGCGTCAGGAGCCGCCGGCCTCCGCGGCCTCGGCGGCGGCGGCGAGTGCGGCGCGCTGGGCGGTGGCGAGGTCGGCGCAGCCGGCGACGGCGAGGTCGAGCAGCGAGTCGAGTTCGGCGCGGTCGAAGGGCTGGCCCTCGGCGGTGCCCTGGACCTCGACGAAGCGGCCGTCGCCGGTGCAGACGACGTTCATGTCGGTCTCGGCCTTGACGTCCTCCTCGTAGGCGAGGTCGAGCAGCGGGACGCCGCCGACGATGCCGACGCTGACGGCGGAGACGGTGCCGGTGAGCGGCTGGGCCTTGGCGCGGATGAGGCGGTTGGCCTGCATCCAGGAGACGGCGTCGGCGAGGGCGACGTACGCGCCGGTGATCGCCGCGGTGCGGGTACCGCCGTCGGCCTGGAGGACGTCGCAGTCCAGGACGATGGTGTTCTCGCCGAGCGCCTTGTAGTCGATGACGGCGCGCAGGGAGCGGCCGATGAGGCGGGAGATCTCGTGGGTGCGGCCGCCGATCTTGCCGCGGACGGACTCGCGGTCGCCGCGGGTGTTGGTGGCGCGCGGCAGCATCGAGTACTCGGCGGTGACCCAGCCCTCGCCGCTGCCCTTGCGCCAGCGGGGTACGCCCTGGGTGGCGCTGGCGGTGCACAGCACGCGGGTGTCGCCGAAGGAGACGAGGACGGAGCCTTCTGCGTGCTTGCTCCAGCCGCGCTCGATGGTGACGGGGCGGAGCTGGTCGGGGGTGCGGCCGTCGAATCGTGACATGGCGTTGAGCCTATCCGGGTGAGCGCGCCCCGCGGGCCGGACGGTGGCACCCCATGGCGGGTGTCCGGGGGCGCGCCGCCGGGACTACATCATGTCTTCGATGTC
Source organism: Streptomyces sp. NPDC051976 (assembly GCF_040680795.1). NCBI lineage: Bacteria > Bacillati > Actinomycetota > Actinomycetes > Kitasatosporales > Streptomycetaceae > Streptomyces > Streptomyces sp. NPDC051976. The sequence continues at coordinate 79,030 of NZ_JBFAXL010000030.1, read as the reverse complement.
CGCCGCGATCGGGTCGGCGTCGGTGCCGATGACGACCTGGATGGCGGTGCCCATCTTGACGACGCCGTGGGCGCCCGCGGCCTTGAGCGCGGCCTCGTCGACGAGGGCGGGGTCCTTGACCTCGGTACGCAGCCGGGTGATGCAGCCCTCGACCTCTTCGATGTTGTCGAGCCCGCCGAGACCGGCGACGATCTTCTCAGCCTTGCTGGCCATGTCTGTCTCCTGTTTCCCTGACCCACCGTGAGTCCGATATGTCACGGTAACGCACGGTTGGCCCAGCTTCACGGGCGGTTGACCGCCATGTAGAGAAACATGGCGCTCACGGGCACCCCCGCCGAACCGGGCGGTGGCACCCCTCCGCACCACTCGCGCCGCAAGTGGTCTACACCACTGTACGGGACCGGCCGGCCGCGGCCGTCAGGGAGGACACCGGATGAGTTCGGAGACCGCGTCTCCCGCGGCGCCGCGCAAGTCCCGCGGCTCGATCCTCTTCCAGGGCCTCCAGAAGATGGGCCGCAGCCTGCAGTTGCCGATCGCGGTGCTGCCCGCCGCCGGCATCCTCAACCGGCTCGGCCAGCCCGACGTCTTCGGCGCGGACGGGCTCGGCTGGGACCGGCTCGCCAAGGTCTTCGCGGGCGCCGGCGGCGCCCTGATCGACGGCACGGTCGGCCTGCCGCTGCTGTTCTGCATCGGCGTCGCCATCGGCATGGCCAAGAAGTCGGACGGCTCCACGGCGCTCGCCGCGGTGGCCGGGTTCCTGGTCTACAACGGCGTGCTGCACCAGTTCCCCAAGGACTGCGGCCCCGACACCGTCTACACCGCGGGCGTCTGCATCTCCAAGGCCGGCCCGGCCGCCGCGGCGACGTACCAGAACCCCGGCGTCTTCGGCGGCATCGTGCTCGGCCTGCTGACCGCGTACTTCTGGCAGCGCTTCCACCGCACCAAGCTGGTCGACTGGCTCGGCTTCTTCAACGGCCGCCGGCTCGTCCCGATCATCATGTCCGGGGTGGCGATCGTCTTCGCGGTGCTCTGCACCTGGGTCTGGCCGCCGATCGGCGACGCGCTGACCAGCTTCAGCAAGTGGCTGGTCGACCTGGGCTCGGGCGGCTCGGGCATCTTCGGCGTGGCCAACCGGGCGCTGCTCACCATCGGCCTGCACCAGTTCCTGAACACCTTCGTGTGGTTCCAGTTCGGCGACTTCACGAAACCGGACGGCACCGTGGTGCACGGCGACATCCCGCGCTTCCTGGCGGGCGACCCGACGGCGGGCCAGTTCCAGACCGGCTTCTTCCCGATCATGATGTTCGCGCTGCCCGCCGCGGCGCTGGCGATCGCGCACTGCGCCAAGCCGCACCGCCGCAAGGAGATCGGCGGCATGATGCTCTCGGTCGCCCTGACGTCGCTGGTCACCGGTATCACCGAGCCGATCGAGTACAGCTTCCTGTTCATCGCGCCGCTGCTGTACGCGCTGCACGCGGTGCTGACCGGCGTCTCGATGGCGGTGTGCTGGGGCCTGGGCGTCAAGGACGGGTTCAGCTTCTCCGCCGGTCTGATCGACTACGCCCTCAACTGGAACCTGGCCACCAAGCCCTGGATGATCCTGATCATCGGCGCGTGCTTCGCCGTCGTCTACTACGCGATCTTCCGGTTCGTGATCACCAGGTTCGATCTGAAGACCCCCGGCCGGGAGCCCGACGAGATCGGGGACGAGATGGAGTCGGCGAACATCAAGGCGTGACCGCGGTGTGACCGCCGCGTGGCCGACGGCCCCGCCACATCACGTTTCGGCCTCGGAAAGGCCCCCAAGTCCGTGGACTTGGGGGCCTTTGTCCTGTGACCCAGGACACACGGAATCGAGGATTCCTTTACGCGTCCCTCACGTGTTAAAACTGGTCTACACCACTGAGTGGTATAGACCATGGCGGCGGGCCGTCCCCCTTCTTGCGCCCGCGTCACCAGGAGGAATCTGATGAGTACGGCCACCGCCACGGCGGCCCCCGCGAAGAAGCGGGGATCCGGCATTTTCCAGGGCCTGCAGAAGGTCGGTCGGAGCCTGCAGCTCCCGATCGCCGTGCTGCCGGCCGCCGGCATTCTGCTCCGGCTCGGCCAGGACGACGTCTTCGGCAAGACGGGGCTGCACTGGGGCAAGGTCGCGACCGTGTTCGCCGAGGCCGGCGGCGCCGTCTTCGACAACCTGCCGCTGCTGTTCTGCATAGGCGTGGCCATCGGCTTCGCGAAGAAGGCCGACGGCTCCACCGCGCTCGCCGCGCTGGTCGGGTTCCTGGTCTACAGCCGGGTGATCCAGGCGTTCCCGGTCACCGACGCGGTGGTCAACACCACGGCCAACAAGGGCGTCGACGTCGCTGCCACGTACAACAACCCCGGTGTCCTGGGCGGCATCGTCATGGGTCTGCTGGCGGCCGTGCTGTGGCAGCGCTTCCACCGCACCAAGCTGGTCGACTGGCTCGGCTTCTTCAACGGCCGCCGGCTGGTCCCGATCATCATGGCGTTCGTCGGCACCGGCATGGGTGTCTTCTTCGGTCTGGTCTGGAAGCCGATCGGTGAGGGCATCAGCCACTTCGGCGAGTGGATGACGGGCCTGGGCGCGTTCGGCGCGGGTCTGTTCGGCCTGATCAACCGCGGTCTGATCCCGGTCGGCATGCACCAGTTCGTCAACTCGGTCGCCTGGTTCCAGATCGGTGACTTCAAGGACGCCTCCGGCACCGTCGTGCACGGCGACCTGACCCGCTTCTTCGCCCACGACCCGACCGCGGGCCAGTTCATGGCGGGCTTCTTCCCGATCATGATGTTCGGTCTGCCGGCCGCCGCGCTCGCCATGGCGCACACCGCCCGCCCCGAGCGCCGCAAGGCCGTGCTGGGCATGATGATCTCGCTGGCCCTGACCTCGTTCGTCACCGGTGTCACCGAGCCGATCGAGTTCTCGTTCATGTTCATCGCGCCGCTGCTCTACGCGATCCACGCCGTGCTGACCGCGGCGTCGATGGCCATCACCTGGGCGCTGGGCGTGCACGCGGGCTTCACCTTCTCCGCGGGCTTCATCGACTACGCGCTGAACTGGAACCTCGCCACCAAGCCGTGGCTGATCATCCCGATCGGCCTGTGCTTCGGCGCGATCTACTACTTCGTGTTCCGGTTCGCCATCGTGAAGTTCAACATCCCCACCCCGGGCCGCGAGCCCGAGGAGGAGATCGAGGACATCACCAGGTGACGTACGCCTGACCCTCCTCACCACAGCACGACGCAGGGCCCGGAACCGTGGACGGTTCCGGGCCCTGCGTCGTACGTGCGGCCGCGGTCAGATCTCGTACACCGCGCCGGAGACGGCCAGTTCCACCGGGCCGTCGTACGTGGCCTGCGCGTCGCGGAGGTTGACGGCCGGGTTGGTCCACGGCGGGATGTGGGTGAGCACCAGCCGGGAGGCGCCCGCGGCGGTCGCCGCGTCCCCTGCCTCGCGCCCGTTGAGGTGCAGCTCGGGGATGTCCTCCTTGCCGTACGTGAAGGACGCCTCGCACAGGAACAGGTCGGCGCCGGCCGCGAGCCCGAGCAGGGCGTCGCAGGGACCGGTGTCGCCGGAGTAGGCGAGCGTGCGGCCGTCGTGCTCGATCCGGAAGCCGTACGCCTCGACCGGGTGGCTGACCTGGTCGGTGGTGATCGAGAACGGTCCCAGCCGCAGGTTGCCCGGCTCCAGGGTGCGGAAGTCGAAGACCTCGCTCATGCACTTCTCGTCCGGGACGTCACCGTAGGCGATGCTGAGCCGCCGCTCGGTGCCCTCGGGGCCGTAGACCGGGATCGCGGCGGCGGGGCCGCCGTCGTGCCGGTAGTAGCGGGCCACGAAGTAGCCGCACATGTCGATGCAGTGGTCGGCGTGCAGATGGCTGAGCAGTACGGCGTCCAGGTCGTACAGGCCGCAGTGGCGCTGCAGTTCGCCAAGGGCGCCGTTGCCCATGTCGATCAGCAGCCTGAAGCCGTCGGCCTCGACGAGGTAGCTCGAACAAGCCGATTCCGCGGACGGGAACGACCCCGAGCAGCCGACGACGGTGAGCTTCATTCCTGGAAACACCTCCGCAGGCGCACCACATCACCCCATTCCGGCTGGAGTGGGGGGATTGGCGGGAGCGGTCCGCCATCTTGAGAGGGTAAGGCGCGGGGGTCCCTCACGCGCCTCTCCCGCACCCCGTTGTGGGCGGAATCACCAGTACGGGCGGGGTGGCGGGGGCCCGGGGGCGGGTGCTCCCCCCGGGCGCGTGGCGGGCGTCAGGCCCAGAGCTGGCCGTGCAGCGCCTCGACGGCGGCCTCGGTGGAGGGCGCGGTGTAAATGCCGGTCGACAGGTACTTCCAGCCGCCGTCGGCGACCACGAAGACGACGTCGGCGCGCTCGCCCGCGCGCTGCGCCTTGGCGGCGACGCCGAGCGCGGCGTGCAGCGCGGCGCCGGTGGAGACACCGGCGAAGATGCCCTCCTGCTGGAGGAGTTCACGGGTGCGGCGGACCGCGTCCTGCGAGCCGACGGAGAAGCGGGTGGTGAGCACGGACTCGTCGTACAGCTCGGGCACGAAGCCCTCGTCGAGGTTGCGCAGCCCGTAGACGACGTCGTCGTAGCGCGGCTCGGCGGCCACGATCGCCACGCCGGGGACCTTCTCGCGCAGGAAGCGGCCGACGCCCATCAGGGTGCCGGTGGTGCCCAGGCCCGCCACGAAGTGGGTGACCGTGGGGAGGTCGGCAAGGATCTCCGGGCCGGTGGTGGCGTAGTGCGCGGCCGGGTTGGCGGTGTTGCCGTACTGGTAGAGCATCACCCAGTCGGGGTGCTCGGCGGCGAGTTCCTTGGCGACCCGGACGGCGGTGTTGGAGCCGCCCGCGGCCGGGGAGGAGATGATCTCGGCGCCCCACATCGCGAGCAGCTCGCGCCGCTCGGAGGAGGTGTTCTCCGGCATCACGCAGACGATCCGGTAGCCCTTGAGGCGGGCGGCCATGGCCAGTGAGATGCCGGTGTTGCCCGAGGTGGGCTCCAGGATGGTGCAGCCCGGGGTGAGGCGGCCGTCCGCCTCCGCCTGCTCGATCATGTGCAGGGCCGGGCGGTCCTTGACCGACCCCGTGGGGTTGCGGTCCTCCAGCTTCGCCCAGACGCTCACGTCGTCGGACGGGGACAGTCGCGGCAGGCGGACCAGCGGTGTGTTGCCGACCGCCGCCAGCGGGCTGTCGTATCGCATCAGTACATGCCTCCGGCCACGGCCGGGAGGATGGTGACGCTGTCGCCGTCGGTGAGCTTGGTGGCGATGCCCTCCAGGAAGCGGACGTCCTCGTCGTTGAGGTAGACGTTCACGAAGCGGCGCAGCTCGCCGCCGTCCACGACGCGCTCGCGCAGGCCCGCGTGCCGGCTGTCGAGGTCCGAGAAAAGCTCGTCGAGCGTGCCGCCGGCGCCTTCGACGGCCTTCTGGCCGTCGGTGTACGTGCGGAGGATGGTCGGGATGCGGACCTCGATGGCCATGGCTGCGCTCCAGTGAATGCGGGAGAAGTCAGGGGGGTGGTGCGGTTCTGGCGGGGCTGCGGTGCGGTGGGTGGCTGTGCCGGGGCGGCGGTGCTGTGGTGCGCGGGCGCGGGGCGGCGTCAGCCGCGCGGACATGCCGCACTGGTGCGGCGGCACAGGTCGACGTGCAGCCGCGCCACGAGCAGCGAGCCCGGCGCCTTGTCACTCACGTCGAGGAGAACCATGGGCTCATCGTATCGATTCCCGCCAGTGGGCCGAGCCCGCTGTTCCACGATGCGGGACGTCATGCGCCGGAAGGCACGACTTGTACGGGTTCCTCGGTGACCACACCGTCCACGATGCGGAACGAGCGGAACTGGAACTCCTCCGCGGTGGAGACCAGCACGTAGTGCGCGCCCGGCTCGTTGGCGTACGCGATGTCGGTACGGGACGGGTACGCCTCGGTGGCGGTGTGCGAGTGGTAGACGATCACCGGGACCTCGTCGCGGTCGTCCATCTCGCGGTAGAGCTTGAGCAGGTCGGCGGAGTCGAACTCGTAGAAGGTGGGCGACCGGGCGGCGTTCAGCATCGGGATGAACCGCTCGGGGCGGTCGCCGCCCTCCGGGCCCGCGACGATCCCGCACGCCTCGTCGGGGTGGTCGGCCCGGGCATGGGCGACGATCGCGTCGTACAGGTCCTGGGTGATGGTGAGCATGCGGGAAAAGTAACAGGGGCCCCGCGGTCCGGTGGGTGTCAGGTCACTTCATCAGTGCCTCGACCAGCGACTCCTGGAGGCCGCCGAGCCACAGATAGGCCATGACCAGCGGTTTGCGCTCGTCGTCGTCCGGCAGCCGGTACAGCTCGCTGGTCTCGTCCTCGGTGACCTCCAGCCGGGTGCCGATGGTCAGCCGCAGATCGTTGAGGGCGCCGAGCCACTGCCGGGCGTCGTCGGGGGTCAGCTCGACCACCGAGCCGCCCGCGTCGAGTCCGCGGACCATCGCGAGGGCGTCGTCGCGCTTGCGGGCCCGCAGGTCGTTCTCGGTGAAGCGGCGGAACTCGGCGGCGTCTGCGGTCTGGTCGTACGCGTCGGGGAACAGCCGGGCCAGCGCGGGGTCCTCCGGCGGCTTGCTGGGGCCCTCGGTGAACAGCGACGCCAGCGGGTCCGCGTCCTGGGCGTCGGCGGGCTGGTCACCGGGCCCGACGAGTTCCAGCAGCTGGACGGCGAGGCTGCGCAGGATGGAGACCTCGACCTCGTCGAGGGCGACGGCGGCGCCACCGCCGGGGACCGACTCGAAGTAGCCGGAGCGGGTGCGGCGGCCCATCAGCGGTCCTGCGAGAGGGTCGCCCAGAGGCCGTAGCCGTGCATCGCCTGCACGTCGCGCTCCATCTCCTCGCGGGTGCCGCTGGACACCACGGCGCGGCCCTTGTGGTGGACATCCTTCATCAGCTTGGTGGCCTTGCCCTTCGAGTACCCGAAGTAGGTCTGGAAGACGTACGTCACGTAGCTCATGAGGTTGACGGGGTCGTTGTGCACGAGGGTCACCCACGGAACGTCCGGTGCGGGGACCGCGAAGGGGGCTTCGCTCGATTCGGTGCGTTCGATCTCTACGGGCGCGACACTCACAGGTTCCATGCTGCCGCTCCTGTGGTGCCTCGCACAAATGGGCGCCGGAGTGGTGCACAAATGAGCGCAGAGAAATCGTCACTCTGACGAGTATTGGGGGTAGCATCCTCAGCATGAGCACAGCAGAGCTGGGACTGCCGGTGGACGTGCCGTCCACCGCGCTGTTCACCGACCGGTACGAACTGACGATGCTGCAGGCGGCGTTGAAGAGCGGCGCCGCGCACCGCCGCTCGGTCTTCGAGGCGTTCACCCGCAGGCTGCCGGAGGGCCGCCGCTACGGGGTGGTGGCGGGCACCGGCCGCGTCCTGGACGCGGTGGAGAACTTCCGCTTCGACGAGCCCGTCCTGGAGTTCCTGCGGCGCGAACGGGTGGTGGACGGCCCCACCCTCGACTGGCTGGCGGACTACCGCTTCACCGGCGACATCTGGGGCTACCCGGAGGGCGAGGTGTACTTCCCCGGCTCGCCGATCCTGCGGGTCGAGGGCAGCTTCGCCGAGGCGGTGGTGCTGGAGACGGTCGTCCTGTCGATCCTCAACCACGACTCGGCGATCGCCGCCGCGGCCTCCCGGATGGCGGTGGCCGCCGGTGACCGCCCGCTGATGGAGATGGGCGCCCGGCGCACCCACGAGCTGGCCGCGGTGGCCGCCTCGCGCGCCGCCTACCTCGGCGGATTCCGCTCCTCCTCCAACCTCGCCGCCGGCTTCCGCTACGGCATCCCCACCATCGGCACCAGCGCGCACGCATTCACCCTGCTGCACGACACCGAGCGGGACGCGTTCACCGCCCAGGTGGAGTCGCTGGGCCGGGACACCACGCTGCTGGTCGACACCTACGACCTCGCCACCGCGGTACGGACCGCCGTCGAGGTGGCGGGGCCCGAGCTGGGCGCGGTCCGGATCGACTCCGGCGACCTCCTGCTCCTCGCCCACCGGGTGCGGCAGCAGCTGGACGACCTCGGCGCCAAGGACACCAAGATCGTCGTCACCTCCGACCTGGACGAGTACGCGATCGCGTCGATGGCCGCGGCGCCGGTCGACGCGTACGGGGTCGGCACCTCGCTGGTCACCGGCAGCGGGCACCCCACGTGCTCGATGGTCTACAAGCTGGTCGCCCGCGCGGCGTCCGACGCCGCGGACGCGCCGCTCGTCTCCGTGGCCAAGAAGTCGCTGGGCGGGAAGACGAGTGTGGGCGGCCGGAAGTGGGCCGCCCGGCGGCCCGACGAGGACGGCGTCGCCGCGGCCGAGGTCGTCGGCACCGGGCCGATCCCCGCCGACCTCGCCCCCCACCAGCTCCTGGTCCCCCTCGTCCGCGCCGGCCACGTCCTCGCCCGCGAACCCCTCGACACCGCCCGCACCCGTCACCTCACCGCCCGCGCCAACCTCCCCCTCTCCGCCACCCAACTCTCCCGCGGAGAGCCGGTCCTCCCGACGGAAGTGGTCTAGCCCCGTAGGGGCGCGGGGAACTGCGCGACCAGCCGTCGCGCTCCTGCAGGTCACCACCGGCCCCAATGGGGCAGACGCGTTGTCTTCGGACCACCGGTCGGTGGGGGCTGAGCGCGCAGTTCCCCGCGCCCCTTCGGGGCACTACGGTGCCTGGTCCACCGCAAGCGCAGCGCGCTTCCCCGCGCCCCTTCGGGGCTCGACCTCTTCCGCCCTGGGGCGGGCAGGAGGATCGTACGTACACGTATGTTCACTGGATCCGCCGGAAGGGCACCATGCATCGCGCACTGATCGTCGTCGATGTGCAGAACGACTTCTGCGAGGGAGGCAGCCTCGCGGTGGCCGGTGGGGGTGATGTGGCGGCGGCGATCACCGATCTGATCGGGGAGTCCGCCGGGTGCTACCGGCATGTGGTGGCGACGAGGGACCACCACATCGACCCGGGGGCGCACTTCTCGGAGCGGCCCGACTACGTGGACTCGTGGCCGGTGCACTGCGTGGCGGGGACGGAGGGGGCCGGGTTCCACCCGAACTTCGCCCCGGCGGTCGCCTCGGGGGCGGTCGACGCGGTGTTCGACAAGGGCGCGTACACCGCCGCGTACAGCGGCTTCGAAGGCCTGGACGAGAACGGCTCGACGCTGGCGGACTGGCTGCGGGCACGCGGGGTGAGCGAGGTAGACGTGGTGGGGATCGCCACCGACCACTGCGTACGGGCGACCGCGCTGGACGCGGTGCGCGACGGCTTCACCACGCGGGTGCTGCTCGACCTGACCGCCGGGGTGGCCGCGGCGACCACCGACCGGGCGCTGGCGCAGATGCGCGGCGCGGGCGTGGAACTGACCGGGAAGCCGGTCGTCGGGGCCTGAGCGGCGGCCCGGGGGCCCGACGGATCAGCCCACGGCCCGGTTGAGGGCCGAGATGGGGTGCCACAGCTCGGCGCCGCCGGTCGCGTCGTACTCGCGCCAGATCAGGCCGTCCGGGTGGTGCAGCACCGCGGTGATCTCGTCCGGGGTGGGCGGCTCGGCGTTGCCGGACAGCCGGGCACCGCGGAAGCCGAGGTTCTTGAGCCGGGTCAGCGCGCGCTGCCGGTTCAGGGCGTGCACGACGACCCGTACGGTGCGGTCCGGCCAGGACGGGTGCGGCAGGCCCAGAGCGACCACGACCGTACCGCTGGGGAGCTTGATGAATCCGCCGACGGCCATGGTCACATCATCAGCCGTTCGGCCGCCGCCCACCAGAGGGCGACGGCCGAACGCGAGGTTACCGCAGGTCAAACAGGGTGCCCGAGGATCCGGGCAGGTCGGTCACCGGTGGGCGGGCCCGACCTGGACGGTCATGGTGCTGCCGTCCAGCGCCTCCGACGTGATCAGCAGCCGGGTGTTGGTGTCGGGCACCTTCACCCCGCCGGTCGGGTTGGTGTCGTACCAGTAGGTACCGAAGTGGTCGTCGAAGACCGGCGTGCCGAGCTTCGGCTTGATCTTCGTGGCGACACCGTTGGCGTGCAGGGTGAGGCCGTCGGTCGGGTACCAGCTGAAGGTCGAGTCGTAGCCCTGGATGCGGTTGCGCATCAGGGTGCCGTCCGACCACTTCTCCGGCTTGGCGTGCGCGTCGACCGCCAGGATCTGGCCCGCGCCGGGGTGGATGCCCACGTTGTTGTCCTGCTGCGAGGTGTCCCACAGCCAGACCAGCAGACCGTTCTGGTACGGGAAGTGCTCGACCCAGTTCGGCTTGCTGTTGAGGAAGCCGAAGTTGTACGGGCCGACCTTCAGCGTGGTGTCGTAGCTGACGTACTGCCGGTTCTCGGCGATGTAGAACTCCGGGTAGTCGTTGGTGAACGACGCCCCGATCCGCGAGAAGCCCGTGGCGGTCCAGCCGTTGTCGTCGGTCTCGGCGCCGTCGGTGACGACCGCCTTGCCGTCCGCGGTGACCGTGATCGCGTCGGCCGCGAAGCCCTTCTGCGCCACGCCGCCGTCGGTCAGGTAGCGGAAGCGGAGCTGGATCTTCTTGCCCGCGTAGGCGTTCAGCGGGAAGGACAGGTCCTCGTACGCGCCGCTGGTGCCGGTCAGTGCCGGGGCGTCGCTGCCGTCACGCGGGATGGACTTGCCGTTGGCCGTGCCGTCGATGGCGGTCCAGGTGGCGCCGCCGTCCGCGGAGACCTCGGTGTAGAGGAAGTCGTAGTTCTCCTCGATGTCCCACCAGCCCTTGAGGGTCAGCGCGGCCGAGGTGGCGCCGGTGAGGTCGACCGAGCGGGTCATGGTGTTGGCGAGGTTGTCGCCGCTGCCGCTCCACCACTGCTTGCTGCCCTCGGCGGGCGTGGTGATGGTGGTGGTGACCGCCTTGTCGGGGAGCTGGACGACGAGCGCCTGCTTGTTCTTGGTGTTGTACTCCGCGACCCCCAGCTTGGTGGTCGAGCGCGTGGCCGCCTTGGCCTTGCCGTAGTTGAGCCAGCCGAGCTGCAGCTTGTCCCAGGCGCTCATGTCGCCGGGCCGGTCGCCGATCGCGTTCTTGCCGGTGCCCAGCCAGGAGCCCGACGACATCAGCGACCAGAAGTTGACGTTGGACTCGCCGGCGTACGTGGTGTCGTACTCGTCGGGCAGGCCCAGGTCGTGGCCGTACTCGTGGGCGAAGACGCCGAGTCCGCCGTTCTCCGGCTGGAGGGTGTAGTCGCCGACCCAGATGCCGGTGTCACCGATCTCGGTGCCGCCCGCCTTGTCGCCCTCGGGGCCGGTCTTCCCGACGTTGCTGCCGTAGGCGTACCAGCGGTGCGCCCACAGCGCGTCGGTGGCCTGCGCGCCGCCGCCCGCGGACTCGTCCTCGCCCGCGTGCACGATCTGGAAGTGGTCGATGTACCCGTCGGGCTCGTTGAAGTTGCCGTCGTGGTCGTAGTCGTTGCGGTCCCACTGGTCGTACTGCGCCAGGTCCGCCTTGATCTGGGCGGTGGTGCGGCCCTGCGCCTTCTGGTCGGCGACATAGGCGTTCGTGGCGTCGCGGATCAGGTCCCAGGCGCTGGAGCAGATGGTGGAGCCGCACCAGTTGGAGCCGTAACGGGCCTCGTTGTACGGGACCTTGACCCAGTCGGCGACCTCGCCGTCGACGGAGTAGCGGCCGGAGGACTGCGCCTCGTAGTACTTCGCCAGCGACTGCTTCTTGCTGTCGTGCGAGAAGTACAGGTCCTGGAAGTGCGCCTGGTTGTAGTCGGCCTGCCAGGCGGTGCTGTTGTTGGTGGCGCGGTCCGGCTGGGCGATGGTGTTGTGCGCCGGGCCGGGCTGGCCGCCGTACTTGACCACCGGAGGCTTGGGGCCGTCGGGGCCGTCCGGGTCGTACATGGTGGAGTTGTCCACCGTGTCGCCGAACTCGGCGAGGATGGTGAAGATCTTGTCGGTCTTCTCCCGGCCCAGCTCGACGTACTTGCTCTTCTTGCCCTTGCCGGAGCCGAGTTGGACGACCTTGGACGCACCGCGCTGCTCCACGGTCGCGTCGCCGGAGACGACCTGCTGCAGCGCCGCCGAGCGCTCCGCCGCCTGCTGCTTGCTGAACGGGCCCGGCAGGTCGTGCACGGTCGGGTTGCTCGCCGGGTCGTGCGTGGCCGCCGTACTCGCCGACGCGGTCTCCGGAGCCGCCGCGTACGCGCCCGCGGCGGTGGCCGCGGGCACGCCCAGCACGGCTATCGCGAGGGCCAGGGCGGCGGGTTGGGTGATCCTCCGCTGAGTCTTCAAGATTCTTTGACCTCCCCTTGGGAAAGGCCATTGCATCGAAGTGGCGGAAGAAAAAACAGATCTTGACTTGAGCATGGCACGCAAGTACGTTAGCCGGTCCCCCGAATCCGCTCAGCGGACACTCAACCCGGCGGCCCTGTCCGGTGGTTGAGACGTCTGACCCGCCTGCGACCCCGTGCGCCCCCTCGTGCATCGCACCATGAGTTAGGTCACGCTTACCAGGTGTGGGACCCGGGCATGCCGATTCGTAGAGTTGAGACCGTTCCTGCGTTCGTGCCCGCTGTCCGCTGTCCGCTACCGAGGACGGATCCCCCAATGCCTCGTCCTACGACCGCGCAACTCGCCTACGGTTCCCTGACCGTGGTGCTGTCCACCTTCGCGATGCTGCTGCTGTCGGACGTTCGCTCCGGCATAGGCGTCGCCGCTCTCGCCGCCGCCGGGCTGATACTCGGCCTGCTCGTCGCGGTGACCGTCACCATGCCCGCCACCGCCCGCGGCCGTTCCGCGCGGGCGACTTCCGCGATACCCGTCTCCCCGGTCTCCCAGGTGCCGGTCCCGCGTTCGCGCGTGACCAGCGGCGCCCCCGAGTCCCGGGTCGGCGAAGGGGCGCTGCGACGCTGAGTCCCCCGGCTCACAGGGCGGTCACGATCCCGTGGCCGCCCTGTCGTGTGCCCGGCCGCGGGAGGCCGCGGCCGTCGGGGCGTCAGACCGCCTGGACCACCACCGTCTTGGCCGCCTTCTCGTGCAGACCCTGCTTGTACGGCTTGTCGAACAGCACGGTGATCCCGATGATGCCGAACCACACGCACGTGCAGCAGAACGCGGGCAGCCACAGCACCAGGGCGCGCACGGCCGACGCCGAGGAGCTGGGCACACTGCCGTTGTCGAGCATCGCGGCCCGCAGCTTCATCGCCTTCTTGCCGACCGTCTGACCGGTCGACTGCGTCATGAGCCACTCGTAGAAGAAGCCGATCACCGCGAAGGCCACACTGCCGATGGCCGACCTGCTGCTGCCGAAGTCGTCGGTGCCGCCGGAGCCCCAGTCGATCAGCGCCGCCGGGATGAACACGATCACCAGGTCGATGATCCGCGCCAGTACCCGCTTGCCCGACTCGGCCAGCGGCGGCATCCCGGCCAGCGGGTCGGGCTCGCCGCCGTACGGGTCGCCAGGGGGCCCACCGCCGTAAGGACCGCCACCGCCGCCGTACGGGTCGCCGGGACCGCCGGGTGGCGGGGCGTCATACGGGCCGCGGGGGCCCTCCTGACCGCCGGGACCGCCGGGGGGCGGCGCGCCGTACGGACCGCCGCCGTAGGGGCCGCCGGGGGGCGGCTTGGCGAACGGGTCGTCGGGCGAGCCGGGCGGCGGCTGATCGGTACTCATGGTCCGAGTCAAACCCGGACATCGCGTCCCCGCCCGCGGCGGCATCCGTTCGGAGTACGGGACCGGCCCGGGTCTCAGACGCCCGCGACGAACGTACGGGCGGCCTTGTCGTGCCAGCACTGCCGCCAGGGCCGGTCGAACAGACACCAGGCGAGCCCGGCGACACCGACCACGAGCGCGTTCAGCACCGCGTGCGTCAGCCAGCGGCGCAGGCTCGCGCCGAAGCCGGGCGGCACCTGCGACTCGATGTCCAGCACCTTCAGGCCGACCAGCTTCTTGCCGAGCGTGCGCCCCCACTTCGCGGTCGGCAGCACCTCGAACAGCAGGCCCGCCAGCACCGCCACCGCGAGCACCGCGCCCAGCTCGGCGCCCGTGGTGCCGTCGATCAGCCACACCCTGACCGTCTCGCCGGTCAGCTTCGCCTCGTCGACCTTGTCCTGGACGTGGTGGTACGCGGAGGTACCCAGCGGTACGGCAGCGGCGCCGGTGACCGCCGCGAAGAGCACGGTGTCGACCACCCGGGCCGCGAACCGCCGGGTCAGCCCGCCCGGCCGCTCCTGCGACGGCGTCATCGCCAGGAACGGGTCCGCGACCGGCGGCCGCCACGGCGCCACCTCCCGCTCCTCCCCGGCCAGCTCACGCACCTGCTGCGCCCAGGGCGCCGGCGCCGAAGCCTGAGCGGCGGGCTGAGGCTGGGGTTGCGGCTGGGGTGCCTGCGGCTGCTGCGGCTGCGGCACGGGCGCGGGCCGGGCGTGCGGGGCCGCCTGCTGCGGCGGCTGCGACTGCGGCTGCGGCTGCGGTGTCTGCTGTACCGGTACCTCCTGCGGACCCGCCTGCGCGGGCACGCCACCCGGCGCGCCCCACGAGATGCGCTGCTGCTCGGCGCCGGGTCCCGACACCGCGGGCCGCGGCCAGGCAGGAGCGGGGGCAGGAGCGGGAGCAGGGGCAGGCGAAGGGCTCGGGGCCGCCGGGCTCTGCGGACCGTACTCCGCCAGGGGCGCCCGCGGGTCCTCGTCCAGGTACATCGGTCCCGACTCGTCCACCGCGGGCTGCCGCACCGGCTCAGGAGCGGGCGGGGGCGCGGGAGTCGGGGCGGGTGCCTGGGCGGGTGCCTGGGCCGGGAGCGACACCCCGGGCGGCGCGTTCAGCGTCTCCCCGGCGAGCGGCGCGGGCCGGCTCGTCCCCGGAACCCACGCCGAACCGTTCCAGTACCTGATGTAGTTCGGGATGGACGGGTCAGGGTAGTAGCCCGGCACGGGGGAAGCCGACGACGAAGAACCGGAGGAGCCAGAAGTAGGTGCGCTCATGGTTCACAGGTTCCGTATCTGCTCGGCCGGGGGGTGTACACGACGTACGAAGTCCACATCTATCAGACGTGGGGACCCGGCGTGACCGCCGAGCCGCACACCACTCGCACGTACTCGTCTTTACCCCCACGCGCCCCTTCACGCCCAAGGTTCTGGAATTCTGAACCAAATCCACGGAACACGCGTAATGGTTGGTGTGATACGCGCTCTCTCCAGGTGCAGGCCCCGTGCGGCACCCGCCGCGCGACGCCGCTGCCATCGCGCGCCACGCGACGACCGCGACGCACGGGCCACCGCGCCGAGGAAAGGACACCGACTCGATGCACACCGTGGTGGAACGCGAACTGGAGATGCAACTGGTGCTCTCGCCGGAGCGGAGCATCGGCGTGCCTGCCAGGCTGGCCTATCGCGCGGACGATCCCTTCGCCGTGCACATCACCTTTCACATCGGCTCCGACGCCCCTGTGAACTGGACCTTCGCCCGCGAGCTGATCGTGGAGGGGGTGTTCAGGCCCTGCGGGCAGGGCGATGTGCGGATCTGGCCGACGAAGGTCAACGGCCGCAGCGTGATCTGCCTCGCCCTCAGCTCCCCCGACGGCAACGCGCTGCTGGAGGCGCCCTCCTCGCCGGTCGCGGCCTGGCTGGAGCGCACCCTGCGGGTGGTGCCGCCGGGGACGGAGTACGACCAGCTCGGCATGGACGACGGGCTGAGCCGGCTGCTGGCCCCGACCACCCGGGACGAGCTGTGGCTGAGCGATCCGTGGTCGGGGCAGGACGAGACGCCGGACGCGGGGGTGTGACCCGGCCCGCCGGTGATCAGAAGAGCTTGCCCGGGTTCAGCAGGCCGAGCGGGTCGAAGACCGCCTTCACCCCTCGCTGCAACTCCACGCCCGTCGGCCCGAGTTCCCGGGCGAGCCAGTCCTTCTTGAGCAGGCCCACGCCGTGCTCCCCGGTGATGGTGCCGCCGAGCGCCAGCCCCAGCGCCATGATCTCGTCGAAGGACTCCCTGGCCCGCCGCGACTCGTCGGCGTCCTGGGCGTCGAAGCACACCACGGGGTGGGTGTTGCCGTCCCCGGCGTGCGCGCACACCCCGATCGTCAGGTCGAACTTCTCCGCGATCTCCGCCACCCCGTCGAGCATCGCGCCGAGCTTGCCCCGCGGTACGCACACGTCGTCGATCATCGTGGCGGTGGACAGCGTCTCCAGCGCGGTGAGCGACAACCTGCGGGCCTGAAGCAGCAGTTCGGACTCGGCGGCATCCTCGGCGGGGACCACCTCGGTGGCGCCCGCGGCGCTGCACAGCGCGCCGAGCGCGGCCAGGTCGGCGGCCGGGTCCGCGGTGTCGAACGCGGCCAGCAGCAGCGCCTCGGTGGACTCCGGCAGCCCCATGTTGGCCATCGCGTTGACCGCCCGGATCGTGGTGCCGTCCATCAGCTCCAGCAGTGACGGCACATGGCCGCTCTCCATGATCGAGCAGACCGCCCGGCAGGCGGCCGCCGCGGAGGGGAACTCCGCGACCAGGGCGAGCTGGACGGGCGGCGCGGGCCGCAGCGCGACCACCGCCCGCACCACCACCCCGAGGGTGCCCTCGGAGCCGACGAACAGCCGGGTGAGGTCGTATCCGGCGACGCCCTTGGCGGTCCTGCGCCCGGTGGTCAGCAGCCGCCCGTCGGCGAGCACCACGTCGAGGCCGAGCACGTACTCGGCCGTGACGCCGTACTTCACACAGCACAGGCCACCCGCGCCGGTGCCGATGTTGCCGCCGATGGTGCACTGCTCCCAGCTCGACGGGTCCGGCGGGTAGTACAGGCCGACCTCGCCGACGGCACGGGAGAGCACCGCGTTGACGACGCCGGGTTCGACGACCGCGATCCGGTCGACCGGGTCGATCTCGAGGATCCGGTCCATCCTCGCCAGCGACAGCACGATGCATCCGGTGACCGCGTTGGCGCCGCCGGACAGCCCGGTGCGGGCGCCCTGCGGCACCACCGGCACCCGGAGCGCGGTCGCGGTACGCATCACGTGCTGCACCTGCTCGACGGTGCGCGGCAGCACCACGGCCACCGGCACACCGGCGGCCGAGAAGCTGGCCATGTCGTGGGCGTAGGACGCGACCACGTCCGGGTCGGTCAGTACGGCGTCGGCCGGGAGGCCGGAGTTCAGCAGCGTGATGACATCGTCGTCCATACGCCCACCCTGGCACTTCCCGGTACCTGTGGGCTACAGGTTGCCGCGGCGCTCCTGCTCGCGCTCGATCGCCTCGAAGAGCGCCTTGAAGTTGCCCTTGCCGAAGCCCATCGAGCCGTGCCGCTCGATCATCTCGAAGAAGACGGTGGGCCGGTCCTGCACCGGCTTGGTGAAGATCTGCAGCAGGTAGCCGTCCTCGTCGCGGTCGACGAGGATCTTCAGCTCGCGCAGGGTGTCGACGGGCACCCGCGTCTCGCCCGCCCAGTCGCCGAGGGTGTCGTAGTACGAGTCGGGGGTGTCGAGGAACTCCACGCCCGCGGCCCGCATCGCGCGCACGGTGGCGACGATGTCGTTGGTGGCCAGCGCGATGTGCTGGACGCCGGGGCCGCCGTAGAACTCCAGGTACTCGTCGATCTGGGACTTCTTCTTGGCGATCGCGGGCTCGTTGAGCGGGAACTTGACCTTGCGGGAGCCGTCCGCGACGACCTTGGACATCAGCGCCGAGTACTCGGTGGCGATGTCGTCGCCGACGAACTCCTTCATGTTGGTGAAGCCCATGACGCGGTTGTAGAAGGCCACCCACTCGTTCATCTTGCCGAGTTCGACGTTGCCGACGCAGTGGTCGATGGCCTGGAAGAACCGCTTCGCGGGCGGCTCGACGACCGGGCCGACGGCGTCGTAGCCGGGCAGGTAGGGGCCGTCGTAGCCGGAGCGGTCGACCAGGGTGTGCCGGGTCTCGCCGTAGGTGGCGATGGTGGCGAGCACCACGGTGCCGTGCTCGTCCTTGAGTTCGTACGGCTCGGTGAGGCCGGTGGCGCCGTGCGCGAGGGCGTACTCGTAGGCGGCCCGCGCGTCCGGGACCTCGATGGCGAGGTCGACGACGCCGTCGCCGTGCGCCGCGACATGGGCGTCGAGGAAGCGGCCGTGCTCGGTGGCGGCCTTGATGACGGAGGTGAAGACGAAGCGGGCGCCGCCCGACTCCAGCACGTAGGAGGCGGTCTCGCGGCTGCCGTTCTCCGGCCCGGCGTACGCGACGCGGCGCATGCCGAAGGCGGTCGAGTAGTAGTGCGCGGCCTGCTTGGCGTTGCCGACGGCGAAGACGACGGCGTCCATGCCCTTCACCGGGAAGGCGTCCTTGGTGGCCGTGGCGGGGGTGTTCTCCGTGGCTGCGTCCTGGGTCTCAGTCATGACAAAAGCGTCTCTCCGCCTCTCAGAGTGCGCAACAGTTCCCGTTTCGGCTGGACATACTGCTCAGCCGAAGCCACGATCGACGGGTCAATCTGTGCATCATGACTATGGAAGGGGCCCCGGATGGCGATCGACGCGCTGGACGGCCGGCTGATCACGCTGCTCGCACGGGAGCCGCGGATCGGTGTCCTGGAGGCGTCCCGGCGGCTGGGGGTGGCGCGCGGCACCGTACAGGCGCGGCTGGACCGGCTGCTGGCGGGCGGGGTGATCCGCGGCTTCGGCCCGCAGGTCGATCCGGCGGCCCTCGGCTACCCGGTGACGGCCTTCGCCACCTTGGAGATCAAGCAGGGCCAGGGCCCCGAGGTGCGCGCCCACCTGACGACGGTGCCCGAGGTGCTGGAGCTGCACACCACCACCGGAGAGGGCGACATGCTGTGCCGGCTGGTCGCCCGGTCCAACGCCGATCTCCAGCGGGTGATCGACCGGGTGGTGGGCTTCGAGGGCATCGTCCGCGCGGCCACCGCGATCGTGATGGAGAACCCGGTGCCGCTGCGGATCATCCCGCTGGTGGAGCAGGCCGCCCGCGACACCCGGGCGGAGTGAGGCCGCAGGGTTAGTGCGGGGTCCTTGCGGCATCAGTGCAAAGAGCTTTGCAAAGACCGTTGCAAAGGGTTCTTTGCGTTTGTACGCTGATCGGCATGACGAATGACGGCTCGACGCCGCGCGCCGCCGGAGTCCCGGCGGGACCGCTGTCCCCCGAGGACATGGTGACCCTCGACGCCCACTCGCTGCGCGGCCTCGCGCACCCGCTGCGGATGCGGCTGCTGGCCGCGCTGCGCGACCACGGAGCGGCCACCGCCTCCCAACTCGCCGACCGGCTCGGCGAGTCCAGCGGGGCCACCAGCTACCACCTGCGGCAGCTCGCGGCCTACGGGTTCGTCGAGGACGTGCCGGAGCGCGGCACCGCGCGCGAGCGGTGGTGGAAGGCGGTGCACCGGGGCAACCGCTTCGACAGCATCGAGGAGTTCGTCCGGCACCCGGACCCCGCGGTCCGCGGCGCGATCACCACCTTCCTGTTCGAGCACGCCACCAGCAGCGCCGAGCAGTTGACGACCTGGCTGAGCACCATGCACGAGTGGCCCGAGGAGTGGCAGCGCGCCTGGGACGCCAGCCGGTTCACCCTGCGGCTGACGCCCGAGCAGGCGCAGGAGCTGTCCACGCAGGTGCACGCGCTCATCGAGGGCTTCCGGGAGCGCGAGAGCGCCGACGGCGACGACGGCAGCGAGCGGCTGCGCGTCCAGTTCCACAGCTTTCCTGTCACGTCCGACTGACCGACTGCCCAGCGGGGGGACCGATCATGACCGCACGCACCGAGGAACCGAACACCGGCACCGCCGCCGACGCGCCCGGCGGGGGCGGCAGCCGCCATCCGCTGGGCCTGCTGCTCACCGCTAACGTCATCTCGGTCACCGGCAACATGCTCACCGTCGTGGCCGTCCCGTGGTTCGTGCTGCAGACCACCGGCAGCCCGGCGCGGGCCGGTCTGGTGGCCTTCGCCGGTACGCTGCCGGTCGTCCTGGCCGCGCTGCTCGGCGGGCCGCTGATCGACCGGCTGGGGCTGCGCCGTACCAGCGTGATCTCCGACGTGGTCTGCGCGGTGGCGATCGGCGCGGTGCCCGTGCTGCACCTCACCGCCGGGCTGGCCTTCTGGCAACTGCTGGTGCTGGTCGCGATATCCGGGCTCTTCCACGCCCCCGGCGAGACCGCCCGCGAGGTGCTGATGCCGCAGCTCGCGGAGCACGCGGGCACCACGATCATGCGGGCGTCGAGCGCGTACGAGAGCGCCTCGCGCGGCGCCCGGATGCTGGGCGCGCCGCTGGCGGGTGTGCTGATCGCCGTCACCGGCGCCGCGGACGTGCTCTTCCTGGACGCGGGGACCTTCGCCGTCTCCGCGCTGCTGATCGGCTTCGGGGTGCGCCGCGGGGCGCGGCCGCCGCGGCCGAGCGAACCGGCCACGCTGCGCGGCTACCGGGCCGAGTTGCGCGAGGGCTTCGCCTATCTGGTGGGCGCCCGGCTGCTGTTCGCGGTCGTGGTGATGGTGATGGTCACCAACGCCCTCGACCAGGCGTGGTCGGCGGTGCTGCTGCCGGTGGACGCCCGGCGGAACCTCGGCGGCTCGGTGAGCATCGGTGTGGTCTCCGGCACCTTCGCCGCCGCGGCGCTCACCGGCTCCCTGCTCTACGGCGCCTTCGGCCACCGGCTGCCGCAACGCGCCCTGTTCATCGGGGCGTTCCTGGTCTGCGGCTTCCCCCGCACCGCGGTCGCCGCCGTCTTCCCCGGGCTGGCCCCGCTGGTGGCCACCTGCGCGGTCTGCGGGCTCGCCGCCGGCGTCCTCAACCCCATCATCGGCACCGAGATGGTCCGGTTGGTCCCCGAGCGCCTCCGCAGCCGCGTGTTCGGCGCCGTCACCTCCGGCGTCCTGGTCGCGGTCCCCCTCGGCGGCCTCCTCGGCGGCTACGTCGTCCAGTACGCGGGCCTCACCGCCGGTATGGCCACCGTCAGCGCCCTCTACCTGCTGACCACCCTCAGCCCGCTGTTCCTCCCCGCCTTCCGCCAGTGGAACACCCCGCCCGAGCCCGCCGTCTAGCAGCTGGGCGTCTTCTGCCCCACGTCTAGGGCGGCGAGGGCCGCCAGCGCGCCGTCGAGGTTGTCGACCGGGATGAGCTTCAGCCCGGCGGGCAGCTCCGGCTTGGCGTCGGTGCACTCGGCGCGGGGGACGAGGAAGACGGTGGCGCCGTCGCGGCGGGCGGCCTGCTCCTTGAGCGGCACGCCGCCGACGGCGCCGACCTTGCCCGCGGCGTCGATGGTGCCGGTGCCGGCGATGTTACGGCCGCCGGTGAGGTCGCCGCCGCGGCCGTTGCCGTCGATCTTGTCGATGATCCCGAGGGTGAAGAGCAGCCCGGCGCTCGGTCCGCCGACGTCGGCGAGGTGCAGGTCGACCTTCACCTTCGCGGGCGACAGCCCGAGGTGCTTGAGCGCCGCCGCGGTGGCGTCCTGCTGCGAGTCGGTCATCGCCTTGAGATTGACCTTCTCGATCTCCTTGACCGAGCCGCCGCTGGGGTAGACCGAGTCCCGCGGCATGACCGCCTGGTCCTTGTTCCACCACGCGCTCCAGACGTCGGTGAAGTGCACCGAGGCGTTCGGGGCGGTGGCCTGGATGGTCACCATCCGCAGCTGCCCGCTGGTGGTGCGCGTCGGCGTCCCACTGACCGTGATCACGGCGGTGCCCTTGTCCGCGCCCAGGACGTTCGCGGTCAGGCCGGGCTCGACGATCGAGACCGGCAGCGGTGCGAACGCGGCCACGGCCAGCAGGGCGACGACGACCGCCGCGCAGGCGGCGAGGGTCACGGACCGGCGGGAGAGGTGAGGCATGCGCTCGACCTTATTTCACCCGGCGCCCGACCCAGAACGCCGTACCCGACCCGTACCCGACCCGTGACCATGCCCGCGAGGTGACGGTCGTCACACCACCTCGCGGGCACCGGCATCAGCGCAGGGCGTCCGCCACCTCCGTCGCCGCCTCGACCACGCGCGGCCCCACCCGCTCGGGCACCGACTCGGCCAGCATCACGACGCCGACGCTGCCCTCGATCCCCGGCACCCCGAGCAGCGGGGCGGCGGCGCCGCTGGCGCCCGCCTCCAGCTCGCCGTGGGTCAGCACGTAGCGGACCGGCGGATCGGCGGGTACGAAGCCGCCGGCGGACGCGGTGAGCGCGGTGGCGGTGTGGGCGCCGGCCAGCGATCCGCCGCCCGCGCCCGCGACCGTCAGCTCGCCGTCCTCGACGCCCTCCACGGCCTCCTCGCCCTCCGGGAAGCGCACCCAGCTCAGCCCGTCGGGCGCGGGCTGCATGCCCCGGCCCGCCAGGATCGCCCGGCCCGCGGCGCCCCGGTCCAGCGGGTGCCTGAAGCCGGTGCGGTAGGCCACGTGGTAGTCGGTCCAGGTCGGCTCGACCACGGCGACGGCCAGCGCCTCGCTGCCGTCGACCAAGGTGAGGTGGGCGGTCGCCCCTATCTCCTCGGCCAGCGAGCGCAGCGCCGGAAGCGCCGCCTCACGCAGCAGCGGGTGCACCTGATGGGCCAGGCCCAGCACACCGAGCCCCACCCTCGCCCGGCCGCCCAGGTCACGGCGGACCAGGGAGTGCTGTTCCAGGGTCGCCAGCAACCGGTACACCACCGTCCGGTTCACGCCGAGTTTGGCGGCCAGCTCGGTCACGGTCAGCCCGTGGTCGGTGTCGGCGAGCAGCTTGAGGACCCGCAGGCCCCGGTCAAGCGTCTGAGACGTCTCCGCGGTCACGACGCCCCCTCCTCGTAGATTCGGCGGCGCATCTCAGGCGGTACACACTGCCGGTCCCGCGGCAGTGCGCGGAGAGGCCGCCGGTGTCGGCAGTACCGGCTGCACTCCGCGGCTGCACTGCCACGGCGCGTGCGTGACGGGCACGCTAGCGAGCGAGTACCGCTCAGCGGAAGGGGTCGTCCACAATCCGGGCGTTTGCTTGAGAGTCTCTTGAGGATCGGCTGACACGCGATCCTCGACAATCCGGCGGAAAGCTACCGCATTCGGGTCGCCCACTCCTGCACCTTCTTGATGCGTTCGGAGAGCTGTCCGGCGGTCGCCTCGGCGCTCGGCGGGCCGCCGCAGACCCGCCGCAGTTCGTTGTGGATCACGCCGTGCGGCTTGCCGCTCTGGTGGTTGTAGGCGGCCACGAGGGTATTGAGCTGCTTGCGCAGTTCGAGCAGTTGGCGGTGGGTGACGATCGGCCGCCGCTCGGCGGGCAGCTCCAGCAGATCGGCCTCCTCGTCCGGCTTCTTCCTGCTGTGCGCGATCTGCCGGGCCTGCCGCCGCTGCAGCAGTATCTGCACCTGGTCGGGCTCCAGCAGCCCGGGGATGCCGAGGTAGTCCTGCTCCTCCGCGCTGCCGGGGTGCGCCTGCATGCCGAACTCGGCGCCGTCGTAGAGGACCCGGTCGAAGACCGCGTCGGACTCCAGCGCCTCGAAGGGCAGCATGTCGTCCTCGGTGTCCTCGTCCTCGCCCTTCTCGGCCTCCGCGAGGAGCTTGTCCTCCTCCGCGAAGGGGTCCTCCTCGCCGGCCTTCTTCGGCTTGTCGAGCACGTGGTCGCGCTCGACCTCCATCTCGTTGGCGAACTCCAGCAGCATCGGGATGGTCGGCACGAACACCGACGCCGTCTCGCCGCGCCGCCGGGACCGTACGAAGCGGCCGACGGCCTGGGCGAAGAACAGCGGGGTGGAGATGGTGGTGGCGTACACCCCGACCGCCAGCCGCGGTACGTCCACGCCCTCGGACACCATCCGGACCGCGACCATCCAGCGGTCCTCGGACTGGCTGAACTCCTCGATCCGCTTGGAGGCGCCGGTGTCGTCGGAGAGCACCACGGTCGGCTTGTGCCCGGAGATCTCCTTGAGCAGCTTGGCGTAGGAGCGGGCCGAGTCCTGGTCGGTGGCGATCACCAGGCCGCCCGCGTCCGGGATGCCCTTGCGCACCTCGGTCAGCCGCTGGTCGGCCGCCCGCAGCACATTGGGGATCCACTCCCCCGTCGGCGCCAGCGCGGTCCGCCACGCCTGCCCGATGGCGTCCTTGGTCATCGGCTCGCCGAGCCGGGC
Organism: Streptomyces sp. NPDC051976; assembly: GCF_040680795.1. Lineage (NCBI taxonomy): Bacteria > Bacillati > Actinomycetota > Actinomycetes > Kitasatosporales > Streptomycetaceae > Streptomyces > Streptomyces sp. NPDC051976. The sequence goes on along the minus strand of NZ_JBFAXL010000030.1, from coordinate 55,026 downwards.
GGCGATCTCGTCGCCCGCCTTGGTGCGCCAGCGCATGTTGCCGCTGTAGGACAGGAAGATCACCGGGCGGACCACGCCGTCGGCGAGCGCGTTGCCGTATCCGTACGTGTAGTCGGCGGAGCTGCGGCGGATCCCGTCGTTGCCCTCCTCGTACGCCACGAACGGGATCGGGTTGGTGTCCGACCGGAACGGCGTGCCGGTCAGCGCGAGCCGCCGGGTCGCCGGGTCGAACGCCTCCAGGCACGCCTCGCCCCAGGACTTGCTGTCGCCCGCGTGGTGGATCTCGTCCAGGATCACCAGCGTCTTGCGCTGCTCGCACCGGTTGCGGTGCAGCATCGGGCGTACGCCGACGCCCGCGTACGTCACCGCCACCCCGTGGTACTCGCGCCCGACCGGGCCCGCGCTGTACTCCGGGTCCAGCTTGATCCCTATCCGCGCCGCCGCGTCCGCCCACTGCGTCTTCAGGTGCTCGGTGGGCGCCACCACGGTGATCTGCTGCACCAGATGGTTGTGGAGCAGGTACGACGCCAGCGACAGCGCGAAGGTCGTCTTGCCCGCGCCGGGCGTCGCCACCGCCAGGAAGTCCCGTGGCTGCTTGGCGACATACGCGTCGATGGCCCCCTGCTGCCAGGCCCGCAGCTTGTTCGCCGTCCCCCAGGGCGCGCGGCCGGGGAAGGCGGGAGACAGGTGGTGCGGATGCGATGCGGTGGTAGTCACGGTCTCCGTTGAGAAGGTCGAGGCGGCTTTCCGGTCCGTACGAAAACCGCCTCAGCGTACCGGCCGCGCACCTCCGCACCCGGGTAGACGCCCCCGCACCACCCCAGGTGCGACCCACCTCACAGTCGCCGCGCGACGCCTCAGGCGCCGGGGGGCCTCGGGCAGGCGCGTCCCCGCGCGGGGGGCGCCTGGCGGCGGGCTGGCGCGCTGGGCGCGTGCCGCCAGGCTTCGGCTCGGTCGGCTCGGCTCGAAGGCGTCAGGCTTCGGCTCAGTTCGCGGGCGCCGCCGCCGGCTTGACGCGCAGGCGGGCCGCCAGGAAGACGCCTGCGAGGGCGAGGGCGGCCATGGGGAGGAAGACGGCGGCGAAGGCGGCCGGGTGGTGGTGGGGGGCCGTGCCGGTGGCGGTGGCGCCGATGGCGCCGCCGCCCAGGGCGGCGAAGACGGTGCCCGCGGCGCCGACCAGCAGGACGTTGGACAGCGCGTCACAGACCTGGAGCGCGGCGGAGTTGGCACCGGCCTCGTGCGGCGCCGACCGCTCCAGCAGCAGCACGCTGATGGTGGAGATGGCCAGGCCCATGCCCAGGCCCGCCCCGCACCAGGAGACGGCCACCACCCAGACCGGCACCCCGGGTATCAGCACCAGGCAGACCCCGATGATCGCGGCGGCGGACAGCAGCATGCCGAGCTGGACCATCCGCTCACGCAGCGGCGCCAGCCGCGGCCTGGCCTGCACGTAGGAACCGACCGCCCAGGTCAGCCCGCCGCCCGCCAGGGAGAAGCCCGCCATGGTGGCCGACAGCCCGCGCTGGGTGACCAGCATCAGCGGTATGAAGGTCTCGGCGGCGATGAAGGTGCCCGCCGCGACCCCGCGCATCAGTACCACGGTGGGCAGCCCGCGGGCCGCCCGGAAAGTGCCGCGCGGCAGCAGCCGCAGCGCCGAGGGCACGAGCAGCGCGGCACCCGCGATCGCCGGTACGGCCGACAGCGGGGTGATGTCCTGCCCCGCGTACTGCAACAGCGCCGCGCCGACCGCGAGCGCGACCGCGTACCAGATCCGCCGCCCGTCCCTGGCGGGATCGGCGGCGGGATCCGCGGCAGGATCCGCGGGCGGGTCCTGCGCCTTCGCGGTACGCCGCAGCGGCGGCAGCATGATCGCCAGCGGCAGCGCCACCAGCGCCGGAATGGCCAGGAACACCCAGCGCCAGCCCAGGTTCTCGGTGACCGTGCCCGACACCAGCGGCCCGACGATCGACGGCACCACCCATGACGCGGCGAAGGCCGCCATCACCGACGGCCGCAGCCGCGCCGGGTACGCCCGCCCCACCACCACGTACAGCGCGACGATCACCAGCCCGCCGCCGAGCCCCTGTATCGCCCGGCCGAGCACGAACGGCCACATCGACTGCGCGGTCCCGCTCACCACCAGCCCGGCCCCGAACCCGCCGATCCCCGCCGCGAGCGGCGCCAGCGGCCCGCTGCGGTCGCACCACTGCCCGCTGACCACCATCGCCAGCAGCGACGTCGTGAAGTACCCGGAGAACGCGAACGCGTACAGGCCCAGCCCGTGCAGCTCCCGCGCGGCGATCGGCATCGCCGTACCCACCGCGGTCGCCTCGAACGCGATCAGCAGCACCACGGACACGATGCCGAGCGTCAACGCCCGGTAGCGCCGCCCGAGCACCCCCTGCTCGGCGTCGGCGTCAAGGATCCCCTGCTCATCACGCGTCCCCACGACAGTCACCCGCCAAGAGTAAGGGGCAAACCCGCCTTACACCCCTGCCCTGCGTCCCTCTTTCCCTCCGCCTTTCGGCCTAGGGCCGTCCGGGTTTGTGAACGCGGCATGGCAGTCCCGTTGCACCCCCGCCCCCACCCTTGACCCCCCGCCCCGGCCCCCGCCAAGGTCGATGCAAGCACTCCAACACGGCCGTGTGCCCGAGTGGTTGAGGGACTCGCCTGCAAAGCGAGTTACGCCGGTTCGATTCCGGTCGCGGCCTCCACTGCCTGACCAGGCAAAGCAGAAGGGCGGCACCCGAAAAAGGGTGCCGCCCTTCCGGTTGTCCGGCTCAGTCGGCGAGCAGCTCGACCGGGATGTTGCCGCGGGTGGCGTGGGAGTACGGGCACACCTGGTGGGTGGCCTCGATGAGCTCGCGGCCGACGTCCCGGGGCAGGCTGTCCGGCAGCTTCGTCCGCAGTACGACGTCGAGCTGGAAGCCCCCCTGCCCGTTGGGGACGAGGCCGACTTCGGCGGTGACCGACACGCCCGAGACATCGATCTTCTTCCTCTGCGCCACCAGCCGCATGGAGGTGGCGAAGCAGGCCGCGTAGCCCGCCGCGAGGAGCTGCTCGGGGTTGGTGCCGTCGCCGGTGCCGCCCAACTCCTTCTGGAGGGCCAGTTCGACGTCCAGCTTGCCGTCCGAACTGAAGGCGCGGCCGTCGCGGCCGGTCGCGGTCGCGACGGCGGTGTACAGGCTCATGTCCTGCCCTTCTGGTAGACCGATCGGTCAATCTGCTTGGCGCACTCAGGCTATGGAGGCCAGGAGCCGCTCCCCATGGCTCACCGTCTCCGTTTCCTGTCCGATCGTCTTGTGTACGGCGGCCTCGCGATACGATCTGGCGATGGACGTACTCAGCGACGCGATCGGCGTCATGCGTACGGGGCGCCCGCATTCCACCGAGATCCGCAAGCACGCCCCCTGGGGGGTGCGGGCCGAGCCGTTCTCCGGGGCCGGCTTCCATGTGGTGCTGGAAGGGACATGCTGGCTGATCCCGCCGACGGGCGCCGCGATCCCCCTGGGCGTGGGCGATGTGGTGTGCCTTCCGCACGGCTGCGGGCACGCGCTGGCCGACAGCCCGTCGACGTCCCTGACGGGCGCGCCCTCGGCCTCCCTGCGGGCGATGGCGCCGGGCGCCGACGACGGCGAGGGAGCCACGACGGTCCTGCTGTGCGGCGCGTACACGCTCGACCAGACCCGGCCGCATCCCCTGTTCGAGGAACTGCCCGAAGTCATCCACCTTCCGGCACGTCTGGGCCACCGCACGCCGCTCCATACGGCCGTCAACCTGCTCGGCGACGAGATCGCCCACCCCGACCACGGAACCGAAGCGGTCGTGTCGGCCCTGCTGGACATGATGCTGCTGTACATCCTGCGGGCCTGGCTCGAGGAGCAGACCGACGACGGCCCGGCCACCGGGTGGGCCGCGACGCTGCACGATCCGGCGATCACCGCGGCGCTGCGCCACATCCACCAGGAACCCGCGCGGCAGTGGACCGTCGAAGCGCTCGGCGCGACAGCCGGACTGTCGCGCGCGGCCTTCTCCCGCCGGTTCACCACGCTGGTCGGCACACCGCCGCTGGGCTACCTGACCTGGTGGCGGATGACCCTGGCGGCGCGACTCCTGCGCGACAGCGACGGGCCGGTACAGACCGTCGCGCAGCGCACCGGATACACCTCCGAATTCGCCTTCGCCAAAGCGTTCAAGCGGGAGTACGGCCTGGCCCCCGGCCGGTACCGCCAGCAGTCGCGAAGTCCTGCCCTGCAGGCAACGGGAGACTCCTAGGGCTGGAAGAGCTTCCAGCGGCCCTCGGAGACGACCTCCGTGACGCCGTCGACGACCTTGAGAGCGGTCTCGTCGTCGATCGCGTAGGTGGGCGCGGGGATGTGGGACGCCCACAACTCCGCGTTGGGCAGCGAGGCGTCGGGGTGGTGCGGGTGGTCGAGGTGCGGGATGACCGCGAAGTCCACGAGGCCCGCGCCCTGCCCGGTGACCAGGATGCGGTCGACGTCGCCCTCGGGGGTGGTGAAGACGACGTCCTTCGAGCCGAGGGGGCCGTCGGTGCCGCGGGGCGGCTCTTCGTAGGTCTCGACGAAGGTGGAGGTGGCGGCGATGCTTCCGGCGCTCACGCCGACGTAGACCGCCTCGGGGCGCAGCGTCGGCAGCAGGGCGGTCAGACCGGAGCGCCGCATCCACTGGGCGAGGAAGAGGGGGTCGCCGCCCCAGAACAGCAGGGCGTCTGCGTCCCGGACCGTCGGCACCCAGGCGGCCTCGTCGATGCTCGGCAGCGCCGTCAGCTCCAGCACCCCGAGCGACTTCCAGCCCAGCTCGCACAACGGCGACGCGGACTGCCCGGTGATCGCGCGGTACGCCATCCCCGGCCCACCGGGGAAGGGGTAGATCGCGGTGGGCACGAAAAGGGCGTTGCATTCGGCGATCGGCTTGCCCAGCAGATCGACCAGCGCGGCGCGGATGCTGTCGTTCTTGATCCCTGACGAGGTGAGGAGCGCTCGCATGTTCCTGGCCTTCCTGAGGTGCCGTCGCTGATTGGCCCAAGATTTCAGGTGCGGATTGGTACACGTACGGGGGGCGGTGACACCGTAGCGTCGAGGGCATGACCGAGCGAGCGAAGCAGGCGAACACGGCGTCCGGGATTCTGCGGGCGCTGCACCACGGGCGGGCGGCGGACGATCCTCTGGTGCTGCCGGGGCCGTGGGACGCGGCGAGCGCGCGGGTCTTCGCGGACGCGGGGTTCCCCGCACTGGCGACGCCGAGCGCGGGGGTCTCGGCGTCGCTGGGGTACGAGGACGGGCGGACGCCCGCCGCCGAGATGTTCGCGGCCGTGGCGCGGATCGTACGGGCCGTGGACGTCCCCGTGACGGCGGACATGGAGGCCGGATACGGGCTGCCCGCCAAGGAGTTCGTGGAGCGGCTGCTGGAGACCGGGGCGGTGGGCTGCAACCTGGAGGACTCCGACCCGGCCGACAAGCGGCTGCGCGATCCCCGCGCGCAGGCGGAGTGGCTGGCCGAGGTCCGCGCCGCCGCCGGTGACGCGCTCGTCCTCAACGCCCGCATCGACACCTTCCTGCGCGGCGACCGCACCACGGGCGCCGCGATCGAGCGCGGCCTCCTCTACGCGGCAGCGGGCGCCGACTGCGTCTACCCGATCATGGCCCCGCCGGAACTGCTGGCCGAGATCGCCGACGTGGTCGGCCTCCCGGTCAACGCCCTCTCCCGCCCCGGCGGCCGCTCCCCCCGCGAACTGGGCGTCATGGGCGCCTCCCGCGTCACCTTCGGCGGCGGCATGCAGGCCCAAGCGCTGGAAGCGGTACGCGAGATGGCCGCGGGCCTGCGCGCCTAGCCGAAGCCCGCCGCCCCTCCTTACCCCTGGCCCCCGTGCTCACCAGGAACCTCCTGCGTAGTGTGGAGCGTCTTGGTCACGTCCGCCGCTCCCGGGCGGCGGACGTCTCGAGGGGGGGAGAGCGGTATGACGGAGTTCGCGGGAGTCGACCCACAGCGGGTGCGGCAACTGGCCAACAAATTAAAGGACCTGGCGGACACGCTGGAACGCGAGGCGCCGAACATCCGGAAGATGTTCGACGAGTGGCAGGGCACCCTCAACCAGTCGCTGCTGTCGCAGCAGGTGGCGCAGGTGCGCACCGACGCCTCCGACATGGCCAAGCGCGCCGACCAGGCGGCGAATCTGGCTCACACCCCGCATATCTCGGCTCAGGGAGACCCGCACGCGCACTGGAGCTTCATCCCCTGGGACGTGTCGCAGATCAACACGGCCCAGGAAGCCCAGCAGGAGGCGCTGGGCCTCAAGAACGCCATGGACAACCCCAAGGACCCGACCTCGCGCGCCACCATGAAGGAGGTCGCGCAGTCTCTGGCCGACCACCAGGACGACCCCGCCTACCTCCAGGCGTTCATGGCCAACGGCGGCATGGACCAGGCCGCCCGCGCCGCCCGCGTCCTGCACGCGCAGGACGGCACCCACGACGGTGTCGTCCTCAGCAAGGACTCCGAGGCGATGCTCGCCCAGTTCGCCCAGGGCGTGCAGACCGCGACCACGATGGCCGCGAACGGCAAGATCACCCTCCCGCAGGACTGGGAGAAGAAGCTCACCCAGCCCGACGGCGGCGACATGTGGTCGGTCGGCATGCTCTTCAAGTACGGCCCGCCCGGCGACAAGTGGGACGCCCACCTGCTCTCCGACGTCGGCGGCTCGATGCTGGACTGGCGCCAGAGCCACGAGATGCGGCCCGAATTCTCTGCGGGGGAGCTCCCGTACACGGGGAGCTATGTCGGCGACCGCAACGCCTGGTACACCTCACTCGGTCTGACGGTCGACTACCGCGACAGCGGCGGCCTGCACCCCGCCGAGATGCAGGGCATCGACGACAACGACCCGTCCATCGCCCTGATGCAGCGCGTCAGCGAGAACGCGGACGCGTCCCGCCTCATTCTCACCGGGGGGAAGGGACCCGACCACGCCGCCGCGCTGGTCAGCGACAAGTGGCACACGCCCGGCAACGACTTCGACGACGCCACATTCCCCGCGGCGGTCATCAGGGCGGCCACGCTGGACCGCAAGGGGCACCCGAACGAGTCAGCCGAGGCGGCGGCGAATCTCATCAACGCAGGCGGCGCCGAATACGGTACGGAGAAGGGCAAGAACGACAACCAGCGGACGCAGTACCCGCTCAACAAGGACATCACGCAGGCGCTGTCCACGGTCTTCCAGGCGTACGTATCCGACTTGGCCTACTCCACGGGTGTGGCGAACCAGGCGGCCGCTCCGTCGAAGGACCGGCCAGGAACGTTGATCACCGACCGGCAGCACACCGAGGACTTCCTCTCCATGATCATGCAGAACCATGACGAGGTGGGGAACGTGATCCAGTCGATCGACGCCCAGATCAGTCTCACTTCCGCGTCGGGCCTCGACGACCCCGGGGCGTCCGCCTACATGAACGACCTCGCCCAGTTGCGCGGTGAGGTGTCGAAGGCCGGCAGTAATGTGAAGGTCGACAAGGCGACGCTCACGGACGCCGAGCACGCCAAGAACCTGATGTGGTTCAACATCCTCGCCAGCGGCGCCGCCGCCGTCCCCAACCCGTGGGACCCCAAGCCCCTGCAGCTCACGCAGTCGGGGATCCAGGCCGCCATCTGGGCCGGAATCCCCTACCTCGACACGAAGTTCCAGTCGTCGTTCTCGACGAACAACGCGGCCACCGAGCAGAGCAAGACCCCGGCCCTCATGTACGACGACGACGCGTCCATGCAAGTGCCCATCATGCAGGGGCTCGTGCGGTCCGGAAAGCTCAAGCCGCCACCCGACCACCCGGAGTGGGCGGACGGCAACATCGCCATCAACACCCCTGCGGACCGGACATCCTTCAACGACTGGTGGATCTCCGCTCGCGCGTCCGACCCCAAGCTCGATACGTTCAGTCACGACATGGCCGACAGTTTCAAGCGCGGTGCGGAGTGAGGCCGTCAGGATCCCGCGTCCCCACCGGCGACGCGGTACACGGATCGAGGGGGGCCCAGATGCCGCACCGGACATCGCGACGGCGCGTGGGCGTTCTGACGGCGGTGCTGGCCGCGGCAGTCGTTGCGGCCAGCACCGCCGGCTGCTCGGGCGGCGGAGACGGCTGGAAAGCTCCGGACAAGGGGCAGGCGGCGGTGTTGGTCCGGACGGACGACACGGGCGACAAGACCAGCAGCACCGTCGGCCTCGGCTTCGGCAGCAGCATCGACGGTCTCGCCTTCGGCTCCGACGGCCAGGTCTACGGGCTCACCTCCGACCTGGTCAGGATCGACGGCGACCGTACGGCACACGTTGTGCTCGACGACCAGGCCAAGGGCGCCCACGGCCTGGTCGCCCAACCCGGCGGCGCCTTCCTGACCGGCACGGGAGCCACGGTCAGTAGCGTGCGCGCCGACGGGACGGTGACGGTGCTGGCCAAGGCCGCGGGGAACGATCGCACCATCGGGGCCGCCGTACCCGCCTCGGCTGCCGTGACCGCGGTCCACTTCATCCCCGGCGGGGCAGCGCCCTTCGGCCGGCGGCCGGACGGCTCCGTGCTGCTCGCGGACGGCGACGTCGTGTGGTCCCTCAAGGACGGCCGACTGACCCGCCTTTACCAGGCGCCCGCCTCGCACGACACGGGTGACCCCGACCTGGTGCTGCGAGGCAGCGCCGTGAACAGGTCCGGGACGGCCTGGGTGGCTGCCGGTTCGCTCGCCCACAAGGCGACCGTCGGCGACCTCAGGACCATCACCTCCGGCGGCGCGGTCGCCACGCCGCCGCTGCCCGCCAAGGTCGCGGGCGTGCCGGAGGACCTCGCCGCGCTGCGCCTCTTCTGGGTGGCCGACGACGGCGCCGACGGCGTCTACGCCCACGTCTCGGGAGCGTCCGGCGACTACGTCCTCCACCTGAGGCCCGGCGGCGCCCAACTCATCGCCGCCCACCGGGGCGACGCGAACAAGAGCACCGGCTCCGCGACGTGTGACCTGCCGCATCCGGTGGACGCCACCAAGCTGCCGTGCTGGCTTCCCTCGGCCCTCGCCTACCACGCGGGCCGCCTGGTGCTGGGCGGCGGTACTCCATACGTACTCACCATCGCTGTCAGCTAGCAACGGAGGAAGACTCCCGTGGGCATACCCGACGAGGACAAGCTCGGCTACCTCTGCCAGCAGGACATGAACAGCGTCGAGACCTCGGCACACAACATCCGTGCCGCTATCCAGGCCGTCAACGCCCTGATGGGCAAGGACACCTGGGTCGGCGCCGCCGCCGACAAGTGGGGAGGAGACTTCTCCGGCCGCATGAGCACGCTCGGCCGGCTCTTCGACTCCTACCCGGCCGAGGAGCAACGGCTGATCGCCAAGGCCCAGAAGGACCAGGCGGACATGGACCGCAAGCGCACCGGCGCGGGGCAGTGACGCCGGGCGCGAAGCGCTGAACTGACGGGGCGGCCGGGGCGATTCGCCTCAGGCCGTCGCCGTCGGCTTCACCACCGCCGCCTGGGGCCTTATCGGGAGGCGGCTCACCGGGCGGCCGGTGGCGGCGCGGACGGCGGCGGCGACGGCGGCCGGGGCGGTGACGACCGGGACCGCGCTGACGGCCTTGGCGCCGAAGGGGGCGACCACGTCGCGCTCCTCGACGAGTTTGACGATGCGGATGTCGGGGGCGTCCAGGGCGGTCGGCAGGGAGTAGCCCGTGAGGTTGGGGCGCTTGATGACGCCGCGGGGGGCGCGCAGGTCCTCCATGAGGGCCATGCCGACGCCCTGGGTGACGCCCGCCTCGATACGGGCGGCGAGCTGGCGCGGGTTGAGCACCCGGCCGACGTCCTGGGCGACGGCCATCTCCACCACGCGGACGGCGCCGAGTTCGATGTCGACGTCGACGACGGCGCGGATGGCGCAGAAGGTGAGGCCGACGAAGGCGTCGCCCTGGCCGGTCTCGTCGAGCCGGTCGGTGGGGTGCGGGCGGCACTGCGCGGTGGCCCACAGCTCCTTGCCGTCGAGCGTCTCGGCGACGGTGGTGGAGAGCACCCCGTCGTAGGAGGTGATCTTGCCGTCGGCGATGGTGAGCAGTTCCACCGACATCCCGAACTTGGCCGCGAGCGGCTGCAGCAGCTGGGTGCGGACCATCTTGGCGGCGCGTTCGACGGCGCCGCCCGACACCCAGGTGTGGCGGCCGCGGGCGGCGGCGCCGGCGGGCGGCTGGTCGGTGTCCGAGGGCAGCACGTGGACGTCCTCGATGCCGAGGACCTCCTGGACGATCTGCCGGGCCAGGGTGGTGAAGCCCTGGCCGGTCTCGACGGCTGCGCAGATGACGGTGGCCCGGCCGTCGTGCACGCGTACGGTCGCGGTCGACACCTCGTCGGTGCCTTCGGCGCCCAGCACGTGCACCATGCCGAGCGCGTAGCCGACACCGCGGCGCACCGCGCCCGGCTCGCCCGCGCCGGAGGTGCCGCCGGGCAGCAGCCACTGCGACTCGTCGTCGCCGTCGGGCAGCGGGGGCAGGTCGGCGTCGCGGACGGCCTTGAGGAGTTCGCCGACCGGCGCCGGGCAGGTGACGGTCTGGCCGGTGGGCAGCAGGTCGCCGGTGGCCATCACGTTGCGCATACGGATCTCGGCCGCGTCCAGGCCCAGCTTGGCGGCCAGCTTGTCCATCTGGCCCTCGTAGGCCGCGCAGACCTGGAGGGCGCCCTCGCCGCGGACGTGTCCCGACGGCGGGTTGTTGGTGCGTACCGCCCAGCCCTCGACGAAGACGTGCGGGACCACGTAGGGCCCGGCGGCGAAGGCCACGGCGGCGGCCAGCGCGTCGGAGGAGGCGTCGGCGTAGGCGCCCGCGTCGAGCAGGACCTGCGCCTCGACCTTGACCAGGCGGCCCTCGGCGTCGGCGTGGTGGCGGTAGCGCAGCAGCGTGGGGTGGCGGTGGGCGTGGCCGAGGAAGGACTCCTCGCGGGTGGCCACGAACTTCACCGGGCAGCCGGTCCTGAGCGCCAGCAGGCCGAGCGGGAGCTGGATGCCGGAGTCCTCGCGGTCGCCCATCGCGCCGGGCACACCGGTGACGACGACCTTCACCCGGTCGCTCTCCAGGCCGAAGCAGGCGGCGGCCAGGTCGCGGTCGGTGTGCGGGTCGGTGGAGGCCACGTAGAGCTCGACGCCGCCGTCCGGGCGGGGCACGGCGAGTCCGGCCTCGGCGCCGATCGGGGCCGGGTCCTGGCGGCCGACCCGGTACAGGCCCTCCACCACGACCTCGCCGACCGCCTCGGGGTCGCCGAAGCGCAGCGGGATGTGCCGGATCAGGTTGCCGTCGGGGTGCAGCGGCTCGGCGGCGAACGCCTTCTCCGGGTCGGTGACCGGTTCCAGCACCTCGTACTCGACGAGGATCGCGGCGGCGGCCAGCCGCGCGGTGTCGGGGTGGTCGGCGGCGACCGCGGCGATCGGCTCGCCGTGGTGCCTGACGATCTCGCTGGCGAACACCGGCCGGTCGGCGACCCGCCGCCCGTGCATCGCGTCGCCGGGCACGTCCTCGTGGGTGACGACGGCGCGCACGCCGGGCATCGCGACGGCCTCGGAGGTGTCGATCCTGGTGATCCGGGCGTGCGGGTACGGGGAGCGCAGCACGGCCGCCCACAGCAGGCCCTCGGCCCACAGGTCGGCCGCGTACGGGTAGGTGCCCTGGGTCTTGGCGAGCGCGTCGGTGGACGGCAGCGACACGCCGATGCCGTGCGGGGCGGGCGCCCCGGCCAGGCTGTCGGTGACGGCGGGAGCGCCGTCGACGATGCCGGTCATACGGCGCCTCCCGCGGGCGGGTTGGTGACCGGTCCGCCCTGGTGCGGCACTCGCGTCGGGTTGGCCGCGGCGCCGGACGCGCTGTCGGCCTCGGCCTCCGCCTCGCGGGCGGCGACCACCTGGCCGACGGCGTCGAGCACACCGCGGTAGCCGGAGCAGCGGCACAGGTTGCCGCAGAGCGCCTGGCGGGTCTCCAGGTCGGTGGGCTTGTGGTTGCCCTCCAGCAGGTCGTGCACGGTCATCGCCATGCCCGGCACGCAGAAGCCGCACTGCACGGCGCCGGACTCGGCCAGCGCCCGCTGGACGTCCGAGGGGCGGCCGTCGACACCCAGGCCCTCGACGGTACGGACCTCGCTGCCCGCCGCGGTGGCCGCGGGCACCAGACAGGAGGCGACGAGGCGGCCGTCGACCTGGACCGAGCAGGCCCCGCACTCGCCCTGTTCGCAGCCGTCCTTGGCGCCCGCCAGGCCCAGCCGCTCGCGCAGCACGTAGAGCAGCGACTCGCCCAGCCAGGCGTCGGTGACGGGCCGGTCGGCGCCGTTGACGCGCAGCGTGTACGAGGCGAGGGGGTGTTCGCTGCGGGTCTGCGGGACCGGCTCCGGCTCCGGCTCCGCGAGGGGCTCCCCGGTGGCGTCGACGGCGTCGGTGTCCTCGACCGCCCCGGCACCGTCGAGAGCCTCGGCACCGTCGAGAACCTCGGCACCGTCGAGAACCTCGGGACCTTCGGGACCTTCGAGCGCGGGGCCCGTGGTGGCCGCCGTCCCGTCCTCGGCGGCGTCCTCCTGGCCGGAGTGGCCGGAGTGGCCGGAGGCCGCCGACGCGTCGTCGGAGAGGTCCTGGAGGGCCGCCAGGGCCTCCGCGCCGTCCAGCCGGTCGAGTACCTCGTCCAGCGGGTGCGCGGCGGCCACGGCGTCGATCAGCTCGCCCTGGGCACGTGTCCTGGCCGCCGCGTCGTACCCGGCGTCCTGGCCGTATCCGTCGGTGTCGCCGTGCGGGCCGGGCGTGCCGTGCCCGAACGCGGTGTCAGGGGCGGCCTGATGGCCGGCGGCCGGGTCGGCGGGGGCGTCCTGGGCGGCGGGCGGCGGGCCCTCCGGGTCGTCGACCACGCCGGACCACGCGGGCTCGGCGGGCGGCCACGGGATGCCCTCGGTGACGTCGGGGCCGGGGAAGGGCATCGCCCAGTGCCCGCTGAGGTGCTGCTCCTGCGCGGCGGGAAGGTGGTGCTCCGGCGTGCCGCCGAGCCCGTCGCCCCGCGGCTGGGAGTGCTCGGGCGGGGACGGCTGCTGCTGGTGGAGCTGCTCGTGCGGCTGCTGGTGGGACTGCTGCTGCCGGGCCTGCGACCGCTGCGCGTGCGCGGCGGCGGCGGCGCCCTGGCCGAACATCCCCGCCGGGAACGACTGCGTGGGCGCGGGCGACGGCGCCTGGTCCCAGGGCGCGGCGAAGGAACCGACCGAGAACTCACCGGAGTCCCCGTCGGTGTCGTCCCTTATGACCGGAATCGACCAGGTGGTCGCCGCGTCGGAATCCCCCACCTCACCCGCGGGACCGGCCGGGCCGTGCGCCCCGAGCGGGTCCTCGCCCGGCCGCGGCTCGGGCGGCAGTTGGGCGGCGAAGGAGACATGCATGGTCTGGTCGGGGTCGTAGTCCCCGCCGCCGGGAACCGGCTGCCAGGCCCCCGAGTTTCCGGGCGCGCCCGGCTGCGGCTGCGGCTGGTCGGTCATGCCAGTGCCCTCCCGAGCGCTCGACGGGACAGTGCGGCCACAGTACGACGGAGCTGTACGGCGGCGGGCGGCAGTTCGACTCCGGGCTGGTCCGGAATGCAGGCGGCGGCCACGTACTCGCCGAAGGCCGTGCACGCTTCCGGGGCCAGGTTGCGCTCGCCGTCCCAGTCGATCAGCCCCGCGACCCACTGCTCGGCCTCCAGCGGCCGCAGCGGCACCGGCGCGACCGCGCCCACGGAGCAGCGCACCTGGCGGCGCGCGGGGTCCACCACGAGCGCCACGGAGGCCACCGCGCGGCCCGGTCCGGTGCGGCCGGTGGCCTTGAGGAAGGTCTGCGGGGCGTGCAGCAGCGGGATCCGCACGAAGGCCAGGAGCTCGCCGGGGCGCAGCGGGTCCATGCCGGTCAGCAGGTGGCTGACCGGGAGTTCACGGTCGCCCTCCGGCCCGGCGACGATCACGCTGGCCTCCAGCGCGGCCAGCACCGGCAGCGCGTCGCCGGTGGGCGCGGCGGAGGCGATGTTGCCGCCGAGGGTGCCCGCGTTGCGGATCTGCGGCGGTCCCGCGGACCGGGCGGCGGCGGCGAGGGCGGGGATCAGCGCGGCGAAGTCCGGGCGGCCCATCCGGGCGTGGGTGAGGCCGGTGCCCAGCAGCGCGGCGCCGTCGGCGTACTGCCAGCCGCGGATCTCGCTGATCCGGCCGAGGCCGACCAGCGCCGCCGGGCGCAGCAGTCCGGAGTTGACCGCCGCCATCAGGTCGGTGCCACCGGCGACGGGCACGGCAGTGGGCATGGCGGCGAGCGCCGCCACCGCCTCGTCGAGCGAGGTCGGCAACGTGACGTTCTCCGCCGTCTGCCGTGCATACGTGCTCACGCAGCCTGCCCCTTCCCGGCCTTCCTCCGTCGCGCGGTAGCCGTACCGTACGTGCTCACAGCCCGGACGTGGCAACTCTGGCACATGTTCCACGGTGGCCGACGCGAGGGTCCACGAAGTACCGGTCCGTCCGTCACGGCCGTGATCGTACGGCTCCGACGGAATAGGCCGCTGTGCCGGAATTGCCTTTCTTGAGGTGTGTTGCGGCGGTACGACAGACCACCGTGCCAGCTCCGCCCGCGCGAGGGGCGGAAGTTGCGGAATTGGTCACACGATCGGGGGCGGCCCGTCGACCGGCCGTCCGATGACACCCGGGCGGCGCTGCCACGGCAGCGGCCCGGCGTCGGGCCGGTACTCCACGCCCAGCGCGTCCAGTCGGGCGTAGTGCGAGCGCATCCGCGCCGCGAAACCGGGCCAGTCCCGCTGGTCGGGCGCGGGCAGCGCGGACCAGGCGACCTCGGCGAAGGCGGCGAGCCGGGGGAAGGCCATGTAGTCCAGCACCCGTACCGAATCCATCACCTCGGTCCAGATGTTGGCCTGCGCGCCGATGACGTGCGCCGCCTCCTCCTCGGTGAGCTGCGGGGGAACCGGCTCGAAGCGGAACACGTCCTCAAGGGTGCGGGCGTGCGAGATCGGCACCGGCTCGTCGGCGCGCTCCGACTGCCGCCAGTCCAGGTAGACATGGGACTGCGGGCACATCACCACGTCGTGCCCGGCCCGGGCGGCGGCGATACCGCCCGCGTAGCCGCGCCAGGAGGAGACGGCCGCGCCGGGCGCCAACCCGCCCTCCAGGATCTCGTCCCAGCCGATCAACCGCCGTCCGCGGTCGGCCAGCCAGCGGTCGAAGTGCCGGATCAGCCAGCTCTGCAGCTCGTCCTCGTCCGCCAGTCCCAGCTCCTTGATCCGCGCCTGCGCGGCGGGCGATTCGCGCCACTGCTCCTTGGGGCACTCGTCGCCGCCGATGTGGAAGAACGTGGACGGGAAGAGGTCGAGGAGTTCGGTGAAGACGTTCTCGTAGAAGCGCAGGGTCTCGTCGGAGGGGGCCAGCACATTGGGGTTCACGCCCCAACTGGGCAGTACGGGCAGCGCGGTGGTGTCGACCACATCGGTGTTGCCCAGGTCGGGGTAGGCGGCGATGGCCGCCTGCGAGTGGCCGGGGATGTCGATCTCGGGGACGACGGTGATGTGCCGCTCGGCGGCGTACGCCACGATCTCCCGGATGTCGTCCTGGGTGTAGTAACCGCCGTGCGGGCGCTCGTCCCACAGCGGCGACTCGCGCAGGCCCACCTTGGTGCGCTCGCGCCAGGCGCCGACCTCGGTCAGCCGCGGGTAGCGGGTGATCTCCACCCGCCAGCCCTGGTCGTCGGTGAGGTGCAGATGCAGCACGTTGAGCTTGTGAGCCGCCATCAGGTCGAGATAGCGCAGCACCACGTCCTTGGGCATGAAGTGCCGTGCCACGTCGAGCATGAAGCCGCGCCAGCCGAAGCGCGGCGAGTCCTGGATGTGGCAGCCGGGCACCCGCCACTCGCGGGCGCCGACGGGTGCGCGGCGGAACGCCTCGGGGCCGAGGAGCTGACGCAGGGTCTGGACGCCCCAGAACACGCCGGCCGGGCCGCCGCCGGTGACCCGGACCCCGAACTCCGGGTCCACGGTGATCCGGTAGCCCTCGGGCCCACCGGGGACCGTCTCGTCCACCGCCAGCCGCACCACTCCGCCCGCCGACCGCTCCCCCGGCGCCAGCGGCAGCCCGGTCGCGGCGCCGACGGTCGCGCGCAGCCACCGCGCGGCCCCTTCCGCGCCGGGCCCGGCGTCGATGACGGTCCCGGCGCCGAGCACCACGCTCGCGTCGTTCGGGCATGAGGTCGTGTGCAGCGGCGCGGGAATCAGGTCCATGGGGCCATCCTGCCCCCGTACCGGCCTATTGGCATAGACCAATCGACGCAAAAGCCGACCGGAACAGGCCACCGCCGCCGGGGAATCCCGTACGGGTCCGAGTGCGCGGCCCTACAGCGCCCGGCCGCGCTCCCGCTGGGCTCTGGCGGCGACCACGGCCGTGCCGGCGGCGGCCAGCAGCAGCCAGCCGAGATGGGCCTCGGTGAGGGCGACCCAGGCGGTGTGCGGGGTGCCGGGGGTCGCGGAGAAGGCCAGCGTGGTGGCCATCAGCAGCCCGGCGGCGGCGAGCTGCAGCCGGCCCGGCCAGCTGCCGAGCAGGGCGTGCCGGGCGAACCTGGCGCCGTACCACCAGCGGATGGTGAGCACGGTGAGGAGCAGCGCGGCGAGCCCCCCGGCGGTGACCGCCGAGACCGCCCACAGCGGCCAGGGCGCGCGCTGCCTGGCCCGGTCGCTGGGCAGCGCGGTGCTCACCAGGGGCACCAGCGGGAGAACGGCGACGGCGTTGATCTCGCGTATCCGCCGCAGCCACGGATCGCTGTCCAGTTCGGTGCGCACGGTGGCCCGGATACCGCGCAGCCTGGCGCGCAGCGGCGTCCCCGAGCGGCGGCCCGCGATGGTCAGCAGCACCACGACCACGGCGACCGCGACCACCAGGCCCGCCGCGGTGGCCACGAGCTGCCAGATGTCGCCGGTCTCGATCCGGAAGAGCTGGATGCCGACCAGCACCACCACCGCGAGGATCCCGGCGAGCGCGCCGCCGCGGGGGGCGGTGAGCTGGCTGGGGTCGGCGCCGAGCATCAGCGCCCGCTCGACCGCGGCCTGGTGCTCGGGCCGGTGCCGCCTGGGCACCCGGCCGAGCAGCCCGCGGCCCGAGGTGAGCGAGCGGGCCAGCGCGACCTGCGCCTCGGCCTCCTGCGGGGCCAGCGCGACCGCCCGGCGGGCGGCGGCCACCGCGTCGGGGACCCTGCCCAGCCGCCGGTAGACGTCGGAGAGCAGCACCGACGGCTCCCAGCCGTCGGGGTCCGCTCCTGCGGCGCGCTGCGCCACGGTCAGCGCGGCGTGCGACTCGTCGAGGGAGAGCAGCACCACACCGGCCAGCACGAAGACATCGGCGGCCTCGGCGGGCCCGGCGAGCGCCAGCGCCCAGTCCACGGCCTCCCGGGCCTCCGGGCGGCGCTTCTCCTGGGCGAGGATCCAGGCGCGCAGCAGATAGCCCGCGCTGCCGTTGCGCTCGACGAAGGCATCACCGACCAGGGCGTGCGCCTCGGCGAAACGACCCTGCCCGACGAGCCCGTGTACCCGCTCGCCGCTGCTCGCGTCGTCGTCGGGCGCGTCGGCGGCACCGAACGCGCCGTCGTCACCCTCGCCGCTGTCCACGTCCTCCCCTGCTGGTCGCGTCGCGGCGGTCAGCCGTTGCCGCTGCCCTTGCCGGACTTGTCCTTGTCCCCGCCACCCAGCGGCATGCCCTCGTAGATCTCCTTGCACATCGGGCAGACCGGATACTTCTTCGGGTCGCGTCCGGGGACCCAGACCTTGCCGCAGAGCGCGACGACGGGCGTGCCTTCCAGCGCGCTCGCCATGATCTTGTCCTTCTGGACATAGTGCGCGTAGCGCTCGTGGTCGCCGTCACCGTGCGAGAGCTGCGGAGTCGGCTCGACCAGAGTGCCGGTGCCCGCCCCGCGCTCGGGCTCAAGAGTGCTCATAAGGGTTAAGCCTAGTTGAGAGACGGATCGTCGGGATACGTGGCCACCATGGCGAGCTCACTGCGCTGTCTGCGGAGCACCGATCGCCACAGCCGGTCGGGGTCGGGCGAGGACACGTCACCGGGCTCGGAGTCCACCACGTACCAGGCCCCGTCGACCAGCTCCTTCTCCAGCTGGCCCGGCCCCCAGCCGCTGTATCCGGCGAAGATCCGCAGCGATCCCAGCTCGGCGGCGAGCAGCTCGGGCGGCGCCTCCAGGTCGACCAGGCCGATGGCGCCGTGCACCCGCCGCCAGCCCAGCACGTCGCCGTCCTCGCCGTCCCGCGCCTCGCCGGGCACCACCGCCAGGCCCAGCGCGGAGTCCAGGGACACAGGACCGCCCTGGAAGACCACCTGGGGGGCGCCCGCCAGGCCCGCCCAGGGCTGCAGGACGTCGCCGACACCGACCGGGGTGGGCCGGTTCAGGACGACGCCCAGCGACCCCTCCCGGTCGTGGTCGAGGAGGAGCACCACCGCCCGGTCGAAGTTGGGGTCGGCCAACGCCGGCGTGGCCACCAGCAGCCGCCCGGCGAGCGAGGACACCTCGGTCATGGATCACATGATCCCGCATGTCGGCCGAGTACGGAGGGGCAACCCGCGTCCGGTTCCGCACCACGTCACGTCCCGCTACGAGCGGTGCCCCTCCCGTCGCGCAGGGTGCTGTAGCCAAGTCATGACACGGGCGCAACGTTGCTGCCTAGCAGGACGGGGCAGTAGGCGCATTACCATTTCTTCTTGCGTCGCCGCGTGGCCCGCACCGAAGACCACGCGTGAGCTGTGCCTCGTACTGCCCGTTCCGACGATCGCGAGATCCATGACCGACATCGCCGATGTACTGCTTGTCCATGGCGGAACCCCGCTGGAGGGCGAGATCCGTGTCCGCGGTGCGAAGAACCTCGTACCCAAGGCCATGGTCGCCGCGCTGCTCGGCAGCGGACCCAGCAGACTGCGCAACGTCCCCGACATCCGGGACGTCCGCGTGGTGCGCGGACTGCTCCAGCTGCACGGGGTGACGGTGCAGAGCGGCGCCGAGCCAGGTGAGCTGGTGCTCGACCCGACGCATGTCGAGAGCGCCAACGTGGCGGACATCGACGCGCACGCGGGCTCCTCGCGGATCCCGATCCTGTTCTGCGGCCCGCTGCTGCACCGCCTCGGCCACGCGTTCATCCCGGGCCTGGGCGGCTGCGACATCGGCGGCCGGCCCATCGACTTCCACTTCGACGTGCTGCGCCAGTTCGGCGCGACCATCGAGAAGCGGGCGGACGGCCAGTACCTGGAGGCCCCGCAGCGGCTGCGCGGCTGCAAGATCCGGCTGCCGTACCCGTCCGTCGGCTCCACCGAGCAGGTGCTGCTCACCGCGGTGCTGGCCGAGGGCGTCACCGAGCTGTCCAACGCGGCGGTCGAGCCGGAGATCGAGGACCTGATCTGCGTCCTGCAGAAGATGGGCGCGATCATCTCGATGGACACCGACCGGACGATCCGGATCACCGGTGTCGACCGGCTCGGCGGCTACACCCACCGGGCGCTCCCGGACCGCCTGGAGGCCGCCTCCTGGGCGAGCGCGGCGCTGGCCACCGAGGGCAACATCTACGTCCGCGGCGCGCAGCAGCGGTCGATGATGACCTTCCTGAACACCTTCCGCCGGGTCGGCGGCGCCTTCGAGATCGACGACGAGGGCATCCGCTTCTGGCACCCGGGCGGCCCGCTCAACGCCATCGCGCTGGAGACCGACGTGCACCCCGGTTTCCAGACCGACTGGCAGCAGCCGCTGGTGGTGGCCCTGACCCAGGCCGCGGGCCTGTCGATCGTGCACGAGACGGTCTACGAGTCCCGGCTCGGCTTCACCTCCGCGCTCAACCAGATGGGCGCGCACATCCAGCTCTACCGCGAGTGCCTCGGCGGCTCCGCGTGCCGCTTCGGGCAGCGCAACTTCCTGCACTCCGCGGTGGTGTCGGGCCCGACCAAGCTGCAGGGCTCCGACCTGGTCATCCCCGACCTGCGCGGCGGCTTCTCGTACCTGATCGCGGCGCTGGCGGCGCAGGGCACCTCGCGGGTGCACGGCATCGACCTGATCAACCGCGGCTACGAGAACTTCCTGTCCAAGCTGGAGAGTCTGGGCGCGCACATCGAACTGCCGGTGCCCGCGGGCGCGGCGGCCCCGGCGGCCGTGGCGTAACTCACGGCGGGCAGAAGGCTCACGGCAGGCAGAAGGGCGGTCGTCCCCCGGGGACGACCGCCCTTCTCACGCCCGACGAGGCTTACTTGCCCTTGGCGGCTTCCTTGAGCTTGGAGCCCGCCGACACCTTCACGCTGTAGCCGGCCGGGATGTTGATCGGCTCACCGGTCTGCGGGTTGCGGGCGGTACGAGCGGCACGGTGGGTGCGCTCGAAGGTCAGGAAGCCGGGGATCGTGACCTTCTCGTCGCCCTTGGCCACGATCTCACCGACGGTCTCAGCGAACGCGGCCAGTACGGCGTCGGCGTCCTTACGGGTCACCTCGGCGCGCTCCGACAGAGCGGCCACCAGCTCACTGCGGTTCATATCTGTACTCCCGTGTTCTTTCTGCCATGGGGGCGCGAGTTCGAAGCTGTTGCTGTGTGCCTCACTGCCCAGGTGTGCATCCTGCCCCCATATATGGGGGGAAAGCCAATCCACCGACCGCGCGAGTCGCACAAAAAACGGTGTGAGACCACGGGGATGACGGATTGTTGTTACATGGTCGACGCTCGGAATACGATTCCGGGCCTTCTCCGGTCCTCACCAGTCCCGCACGGCGCCTTCGTCACAAGGGCGTTCGTCACACCGGGTCGGGTACGACGGCCGCCACCGAGGGGCCTTGTGCTTTCGCCGCGTCCCGCACCGCGTCGGCCACCGCGCCGGCGACCTTGTCGTTGAAGACGCTTGGCACGATGTAGTTCGCGTTCAGTTCGCCGTCCCCGACGACACCGGCCAGCGCCCGTGCGGCGGCCAGCATCATGTCGGTGTTGACCGTACGGGACTGGGCGTCCAGCAGGCCGCGGAAAACGCCGGGGAAGACCAGGACGTTGTTGATCTGGTTGGGGAAGTCGCTGCGGCCGGTGGCGACCACGGCGGCGGTCTCGCGGGCCACGCCCGGGTCCACCTCGGGGTCGGGGTTGGCCAGCGCGAAGACGATCGCCCCGGCGGCCATGGCCGCCACGTCCTCGCCGTCCAGCACATTGGGCGCGGAGACGCCGATGAAGACGTCGGCGCCCCTGACCGCCTGCTTCAAGGTGCCTGTGACGCCCTCGGGGTTGGTGTTGTCGGCGATCCAGCGCAGCGCGGAGCCAGCGTCACCCTCGACGAGGTCGGCGCGCTCGGCGTGCACCACTCCGTGGATGTCGGCGACCACCGCGTGCTTCACCCCGGCCGCGAGCAGCAGCTTCAGGATGGCCGTACCGGCCGCGCCCGCACCGGACATGACGACCCGTACGTCACCGATCTCCTTGCCGACCACGCGCAGCGCGTTGGTGAGCGCGGCGAGCACCACGATGGCGGTGCCGTGCTGGTCGTCGTGGAAGACCGGGATGTCCAGCGCCTCGCGCAGCCGGGCCTCGATCTCGAAGCAGCGCGGCGCGGAGATGTCCTCCAGGTTGATGCCCGCGAAGCCGGGCGCGATCGCCTTGACGATCGCCACGATCTCGTCGGTGTCCTGGGTGTCCAGGCACAGCGGCCAGGCGTCGATGCCCGCGAAGCGCTTGAAGAGAGCCGCCTTGCCCTCCATCACCGGCAGCGCGGCCTTGGGCCCGATGTTGCCGAGGCCCAGCACCGCGGAGCCGTCGGTGACGACGGCCACGCTGTTGCGCTTGATGGTCAGCCGCCGGGCGTCCTCGGGGTTCTCGGCGATGGCCATGCAGACCCGGGCGACACCCGGGGTGTAGATCATCGACAGGTCGTCGCGGTTGCGGATCGGGTGCTTGGACTGCATCTCGATCTTGCCGCCGAGGTGCATCAGGAACGTACGGTCGGAGACCTTGCTCACCGCGACGCCCTCGATGCCGCGCAGCTTGCCCACGATCTCGTCGGCGTGCGCGGTGGAGCTGGCGGCGACGGTGACGTCGATCCGCAGCGTCTCGTGGCCGGAGGCCGTCACGTCGAGGCCGGTGACCGACCCGCCCGACGACTCCACCGCGGTGGTGAGCTGGCTGACCGCGGTCCCGCTCGCCGGGACCTCCAGCCGCACCGTGATCGAGTACGAGACGCTTGGCGCCGTTGCCATGACGACCTTCTTCCGGTTCCTGCGTGGTGGCCACCGCGTGGCCACCACTGGTGTGACGTGCCTGTCGATCGTTGCACCTACCGACGGGTACGCGTAAACCCGAGGCGCTTAGCGGAAGAATACTTCCACGATGCGGGAGACTGGCAAGGGGGGAAGATTTTCGCCCGGCGGGAAGAGGTTCCGGGGGCGGTTTGTTAGCCTGGGTACGGCACCGGCTCGATCCAAGCCCCCGGGCCCAACCTTAGGCGCTTCGAGCGCCCACTTGCCGCGAGGCGAGCATGGCGGGTCGGTGTCGCAGACGTCCGTAGGGCGCCCCTCCTCGGGAGGGGCGCCCTACGTGTTTCCCGCCTGTGTGCCCGCCGGGTTTCCCCCGTGCGTGCCTGCCGCCGGGTCAGTCCCGGCGCAGCAGGTCGGGGACGCCCGCCGCGTCCGGCAGGTCGCGCTCGCCCGCCAGCACGGTCAGCCGCTGGGTGGCGCGGGTCAGCGCCACGTACAGCACCCGCAGCCCCGCCGGGGACTCCTCGGCGATCTCCGCGGGCGAGACGACCACCGTGGCGTCGTACTCCAGCCCCTTCGCCTCCAGGCTGCCCAGCGCGACCACCCGGTCGCCCAGCCCGGCGAGCCAACCGCGGGCCTGCGCACGGCGGTTCATCGCCACCACCACGCCGACGGTGCCGTCCACCTCGGCCAGCAGCCGCTCGGCCGCGGCGCGCACCGACGTCTCCAGGTCGTCGCCCGCGACCTCGTAGCGCGGCAGCAGACCGGTGGCGCGGACCGCGCGGGGCGACTGCATGCCGGGCATCGCGAGCGCCAGCACGGTGGCCGCGACCTCGGCGATCTCCGCGGGGTTGCGGTAGTTGACGGTGAGGGTGAAGCGGCGGCGCGGGCGGGTGCCGAGCGCCTCGTCGCGGGCGCGGGCGGCCTCCTCCACGTCGGTCCACGAACTCTGCGCCGGGTCACCGACGATGGTCCAGGTCGCGGTCCGCCCGCGCCGCCCCACCATCCGCCACTGCATCGGCGTCAGATCCTGCGCCTCGTCCACGATCACGTGCGCGTACTCGGTGCGCTCCTCGTCCAGCCGCTCGGCGCGGCTGCGGCGCGAGGGGCCCGAGCGGTCGGCGAAGGTGGTGACCTCGTCGAGACCGGTCAACTGGTCCAGCGGGTCCGCCTCACGCCGCTTGGGGCGCGGCGCCGGGCCCAGCAGCGTGTCCAACTCGTCGAGCAGCGCCACGTCGTGCACGGTGCTGCCGGTCCTGCGCAGCGAGCGCGCCACCCGGCGCACCTCGGGCGGGGTGAGCACCCGGCGGGCCCAGCGGGCCAGCCGCTTCTCGTCGGCCAGCGCGGCCAGCACCGCGCGCGGCTCCAGCACCGGCCACCACGCGTCGAGGAAGTCGATGAACTCCTGCTCGGTGGAGATGTCCTCGTCGAAGCCCTGCCGCTCCTCGGCGGCGAGTTCGGCGTCGTCGAAGCGGCGGCCCGTTCTGCGCCACAGCGCGTCCAGCAGCAGCCTGCGGGCGCGCGGGCGCAGCAGGTTGACCGGGGTGGTGCCGCCCAGGATGGTGTGGCGGATGCCCTCCAGCTCCTGCTCCGACAGCTCCACCCGGCGTCCGAAGGCGACCACCCGCAGGGTGGCCGGGCGGCCCGGGGTGAGGTCGAGGGCGCCGCGGGCCGCGTTGCGCAGCACCTTCTGCATCCGCAGCGAGCCCTTGATCCGGGCGACGGCGGGCTCGTCGTACAGCTCCGCGGTCACGCCGTCGACCAGCGAGCCGACGGCGCGGATCGCGACCTGGCCCTCCTCGCCGAGCGACGGCAGCACGCCCTCGGTGTACGACACCAGCAGCGGCGTCGGGCTGACGCACAGGATGCCGCCGGAGTAGCGGCGGCGGTCCTGGTAGAGCAGGTACGCGGCCCGGTGCAGGGCGACCGCGGTCTTGCCGGTGCCGGGGCCGCCGGTCACCTCGGTGACGGACGCGGCGGGCGCCCTGATCACCTCGTCCTGTTCGGCCTGGATGCTCGCCACGATGTCGCGCATGGTGTGGCTGCGGGCCTGGCCGAGGGCCGCCATCAGCGCGCCGTCGCCCACCACCGGCAGGCCGGTGGTCAGTTCGGGGCGCAGCAGGTCGTCCTCGACGCCCAGCACCCTGCGGCCCTTGGAGCGGATCACCCGGCGGCGGACGACCCGGCCGGGGGCGACCGGGGTGGAGCGGTAGAACGGCGCCGCCGCGGGCGCCCGCCAGTCGATGACCAGCGGCGCGTACTCGCTGTCGAGCACGCCGATCCGGCCGATGTGCAGGGTCTCGGCGATCTCCGCGGACTTGTCGTCGGAGATCGCGTCGTCGGCGGGCTCGACGGAGGTGAAGGCGCCGTCGGCGCCCTTCTTGCCGTCCTTGCCCTGCAGCAGGTCGATCCGCCCGAACAGGAAGTCCTCGAACTCGTTGTTCAGCCGGTTCAGGTGGACGCCCGCCCGGAAGACCTGCGCGTCCCGTTCGGCGAGCGCACCGGGCGTACCCACGTGGCCGCGTTGGGCGGCGTCGTGCATCAGGAACTCCGCCTCGTGGATCTTCTCCTCCAGGCGGCGGTACACCCGGTCCAGATGCGCCTGCTCGACGGCGATCTCCTGATCCCGGACCCCGATGGCTGCTGCGGTCTGCGCGGCCACGCAGAACCCCCTTCTTCCTCGCGTCATGCGCCGCCCACGCACTTCAGTACGCACGTGGGGCAGCCTGCAACCGTACGCGACCTGCGCCCTTATGCCCACCCGACTCCCCCGTCAGCCGCTGCTTACCCCCGGGCGCGGGTCATTGTGGTACGGCGCCGGTGCCGGGCGACGCGCTCCCGGTTGCCGCAGACCTCGCTGCTGCACCAGCGGCGGCGACGGCCGCGGGAGGTGTCCAGATAGACCAGCTCGCAGCTCTCGCCCTCGCAGACGCGGAGCTGGGAGCGGGCGAGGGGGTCGGTGAGCAGGTCGACGGCGTCGCGCGCGACGGCGGCCAGCAGCCCGGCGCGGTCCGGCGGTGCCGCCAGGGCGCGGACCAGGGTGCCGTCCTCTCCCAGGACCGCGCAGGGGGCGGGCGGCGCGGCCAGCGCCAGACGGTTCAGCTCGGCGATGTCCGCCGCCGCGCCGCGCTCACCGGCCAGCTCCGCGGCGACCACCCGCTCCAGCACCTCCCGTAACCCCAGGAACGCCGCGAGCCACTCCCCGTCCGCCGCCGGCTCCGTCCCCGCGGGCACCACCCCGCTCCCGCCCAGCCACTCCCCCAGCGCCGCCCCCGACCCCAACCGCTCCCCCCTGGCCGCGACCAGGTTCAGGCACACCCTCCCCGCATCCCACCCCATCCCACCCACCCCTCCCGCGCCAGCTCCCCCCAGAGTGCCTTCCCGCCAGCCGCTCGGGCTAGAGGCGAGCGGGCGGCGGGGACCAGCAGCCACCCTCCGGCCCGGGAGGGGACGTGGCGGGGTGTCCCCGCAGGGCGCCGAACACTCCCCCCGCAGAAGCAGATTCACCCGGCAAGTGTTTGGCGCCCGAGGAGTCACCCCGGCAGGGCCCCGACCCCACCCACGGGTTCAGGCCCCCGGCTACTCCGCGTATTTGGTATCCGCGTGCGGGTCCAGCGAAAGCCGGTAACCCCGCTTGACGACGGTCTGGATGAGCTTGGGGGCGCCCAGGGCGGTGCGGAGCCGGGCCATGGCGGTCTCCACGGCATGCTCGTCCCGCCCCGCCCCCGGCAGTACCCGCAGCAGGTCCGCCCGCCCCACGACCCACCCGGGCCTGCGGGCGAGAGCCCGCAGCAGCGCCATCCCGGCAGGCGGCACGGGCCGCAACTCCCCGTCCACCACCGCCGCATGGCCCCGAATCTCGACCCGGTGCCCGGCCACCGGCAACACCCTTACCCGCCCCGGCAGTTCACTGGCGATGAGCTGCACGAGCGGCCCCAGCCTGAACCGTTCCGGCTGCAGCGTCGGCACATCGTGCCCCTGCAGGGGAAGCGCCGTCACCGGCCCCACGCACACCGTCAGGACGTCGGTCCTGAACGCCCCGAGCAGCTCGTCCAGCCGCCCCCGCTGTTCGGCCCGGTCGAGCAGCGACGCGACCGCCGGCGCACTGGTGAAACTCACCGCGTCGAGCGTCCGCGCGAACACCGCGTCCAGCAGCCGGTCCACCGGCCCGAGGTCCTCCGGCGGCATCCACCGGTAGACCGGCACCGCCACCACCCGCGCCCCGGCCTCACGCAGCGCCTCGTTGAACCCCGGCAGCGGCTCGCCGTGCAGCTGTACGGCGACGCACCGGCCCTCCACCCCTTCGTCGAGCAGCCGTTCCAGCACCTCGGCCATCGACTCGGACGCCGGGGACCACGCCTCCCTGAGCCCCGCCGCGCGCACGGCGCCCCGCACCTTGGGCCCGCGCGCGAGCAGTTCGACCTCGCCGAGCCTGCTCAGCAGCGCCTCCCCGATCCCCCACCCGTCGGCCGCCTCGATCCAGCCGCGGAAGCCGATCGCGGTGGTGGCCACGACGACATCCGGCGCGTCGTCGATGAGCTGCTTGGTGGTGGCCAGCAGCTCCGCGTCGTCGGGCAGCGGCACGAACCGCAGTACGGGCGCCCGCAGCACCGCCGCGCCCCGCCGTTCCAGCAGCGCCACCAGCTCCTCCGCCCGGCGCGCCGCCGTCACCCCGACGGTGAAGCCCGCCAGCGGCAGCACCGGCCCCGTACCGCCCGCGGCCCCGGGGCGGCCGGAACCCAGGTCCTGACCGCCGTCCTGACGGCCGTCAGCACCGCCGTTGCTTCGCTGCGAGTGCGCCTGCATGGCTCTGCCCCACTTTGCTGGAGGTACACGTGCCCGGGGCCCAGGGCCGTCCCGGGCCCCGTACGCCGTCCCCGGCCACCCCGCCGGGAGACGCATCGTCCCAAGGCGGGGTGTCGGGGGAGGTTCGCCCGGATTTCCCGGGTGTTACGGACGTATCCGCTGCTCACACCTCCGCGTAGGCGGCAGCGCCCGTCGGCGCGGCCTGGCCGGCGGCGTCCGCCGCCGGTGCCGTACGCCTCAGGTATACGGCCCAGGTGACCACGAAACACACCCCGTAGAACACCAGGAAGGACACGAACGCCGGTGTCCCGGACTTCGCGTTCAGGAACGACTCGCGGAAGGCGAGGTTGATCCCGACACCGCCGAGCGCGCCGACCGCGCCGATCAGGCCCATCGCCGCCCCGGAAAGCCGCCGCCCGTGCGCCGCCGCCTCCTCGCCCACGAGCCCCTTGGCCTCGGCCTTCTTCTGGAAGATGCCGGGGATCATCTTGAACGCGGAGCCGTTGCCTATCCCGCTCAGCACGAACAGGGCGATGAATCCGACCAGGAAGGTCGCCAGCGACTTCTGGGCCGAGGCGATGACCACGACGCCGGTCGCCGCCGCCATCGCCAGGAAGTTCCACCAGGTGATGCGCGCCCCGCCGAACCGGTCGGCGAGCCGCCCGCCGACCGGGCGGATCAGGGAGCCGAGCAGCGGGCCGATGAAGGTGAGGTCGGCGGCCTGCAGCGGGGTGCGGCCGAACTGGTTCTGCAGCACCAGCCCGAAGGCGAAGCTGTAGCCGATGAACGACCCGAACGTACCGATGTACAGGAACGCCATGATCCAGGTGTGCCCGTCGCGCGCCGCGTCCAGCGCCGCCCCGGTGTCGTTCTTCACCGGGGCGAGGTTGTCCATGAAGAGCGCGGAGAGCGTGGCGGCCACCACGATCAGCGGGATGTAGACGGCGAGCACGATCCGCGGGTGGGTGGCACCCGCGGTGCCGATCACCAGCAGGCCGATGAGCTGGATCGCGGGCACGCCGATGTTGCCGCCGCCCGCGTTGAGCCCGAGGGCCCAGCCCTTCTCCCGCAGCGGGTAGAAGGAGTTGATGTTGGTCATGGAGGAGGCGAAGTTGCCGCCGCCGACGCCGGTGAGCGCCGCGACCACCATCAGCGTGGTGTACGACACGCCGGGCTTCATCACGAACGAGGCGGTGATCACCGGTATCAGCAGCAGCAGCGCGCTGACCACCGTCCAGTTGCGGCCGCCGAACTTCGCCACCGCGAAGGTGTACGGCACCCGCAGCACCCCGCCGACCAGCGTCGGCATCGCCACCAGGAAGAACTTGCCCGCCGGGTCCACGCCGTACTTCGGCCCCATGAAGAGCACCATCACCGACCACAGGCTCCACACGGAGAACCCGATGTGCTCGGACAGCACGGAGAAAGCCAGGTTACGGGCGGCGACCCGCTTCCCCCCGCCCTCGTTCCAGAACCGGACGTCCTCCGGGTCCCACTGCTCGATCCAGCGACTCATTAGCCCTCCCGCACTAGGTATGGCCCCGACAATAGGAACGCCCGGTTACCGCCCCATGCCATGAGGTGACGCGAGCGCAACCATGCACTCACCCATCCCCCACCGGCGCTGTGAGCCAACCGCAGCGTGACAGTCGGAAATCGGCCGGACACCGACACCGGACCGCTGGGCAGGAGCGCGGCACTGCCGGGCCGCGGACCGGGTACGGACGCGTCAGACCCCCGCGAGCCGCTCGTCCTCGGGCGGGAGCCAGCTTCCGGGCGGCCGGACCAGCCAGTTCCCGGCGGCGGCCAGCCGCGCGGCCGCGTCGAGCAGCGCGTCGAGCCCCGGGTGGCGCAGCCCCGCCCGCCACACCATGGAGACCGCGGCGAGCGGCACCGGATCGGTGAGCGGACGCAGTACGGCGCCCGGCACGGTGACGAACTGCGTGGTGGCCAGCACCGGCCAGCGGTGCTTGCGCATCAGACGGACGAACTCCTCCTCTCCCTCGATGGACGGAAACGGCGCGGCGACCTCGATGCCGCGCCCGGCGAACAACCGGGCGGCGAGATCCGTCCACTCGGCGGTCGACGGATTCCCGGCCGCCGCGTAGAGCGTCTCGCCCGCGAGCCGGGCCAGCGGCACGGCGGGCAGGGGCGCCAGCGGATGGTCGTCGGGCAGCAGGACGGCCATCGGCTCGTACCGGACCGGGCGGTGGCCGAGCCGGCTCAGCACCGCGGGGGCCAGTCCCGCGACCCGGCCGAAGGAGACGTCCAGCCGTCCGGCCAGGATCTCGCCCACCGCGCCGGTCAGGCCGTTGTGGAAGCGCGCGGTCAACTCGGTGTCCGGCGCGGCCCTGCGCGCCTCGCCGAGCACCTGGTTCCCGCTGCCCGCCTGCGCCCTGACGTCCACCAGCAGCGGCCGCCCGCCGTCGGCGACGAACGCGGCGGTGAGCTCCTCCTGCGCCTGGAGCACCCGCCGGGCGTAGGGCAGCAGCCGCACTCCGTCCGCGGTCAGCTCCACCCTGCGCGTGGTGCGCAGGAAGAGCGCCGCACCCAACTCCCGCTCCAGCCGCCGGATGTCGCGGCTCAGCGCCTGCTGCGCGACGTACAGCCGCTCGGCCGCCCGGGAGAAGTGCAGTTCCTCCGCGACGACGGTGAAGGCACGCAGTAGCCGGGGTTCAATGTCGTGGGGCATCCCGGCATTCAAACAGCCGCCGATTCACTACACCAGTGCGTTAATTGGCTCCGACCAGGTGTTGGACCGCGCCTCCCGGTCACCGCGAGGGTGAACGCATGCCCCCGCGACTCCTGCTCGCCTCCTGCGGCGCCACGCTGGTCGCCGCCCTGCCGCACACCTCCTCTTCGGTACGCACCCGATCCCTGTCCCGTCCCGACTCCTCGCTCCCACCCGCGTCGCAGCCCGCCGCGCGTACGCGCCGCCCGCCCGGCCCGTACCGCCGGCTGTTCGCCACCCCAGGGGGCGCCGCCTTCACCGCCGGCAGCCTGCTGGCCCGGCTGCCGATGGGCATGTTCGGCATCAGCCTGGTCATCATGATCGCGACCACCCGCGGCTCCTACGCGCTGGCGGGCGCCGTCTCGGCGACCGGGCTGGGCGCCACCGCCGTGGTCGGCCCGCTCACCGCGCGGCTGGTGGACCGCTACGGCCAGGCCCGGGTCGCGGTGCCCGCCGCCGCGCTCTCCGCCTCCGCATCCGTCTCCCTTCTGTTGTGCGTGCGCCACGGCGCACCCGACTGGACCCTCTTCGCCTGCTACGCCGCCACCGCCTGTGCCCCGAACACCGGTGGCATGGCCCGCGCTCGCTGGGCCCATCTGCACCGGGACGACGCGGCCGCCCGGCATGTGGCGAACTCCTTCGAACAGGTCGCCGACGAGGCCTGTTTCATGATCGGCCCGGTCCTCGCCGCGTTCCTGTGCACCTCACTCTTCCCCGAGGCGGGCACCCTGGCCGGTGCCGCGCTCCTGCTCACCGGCGTCATCGTGTTCTGCGCCCAGCGCGGCACGCAACCCCCGACCGCACCGCCCGGAGCCCCCCGGACACATTCACCTATCTGGGTGACGGGGCTGCCGCGGCTGCTCGTCACCTTCCTCTGCACGGGCGTGGTCTTCGGCGCGATGGAGGTGACGACGGTCGCCTTCGCCGACGCGCACGGCCACCGGTCCGCGGCCGGCGCCGTACTCGCGCTGCAAGCCACTGGATCGTGCACAGTCGGACTGCTCTACGGCCTCGCGAAGCAGCCCGCCGGACCCGTGGCGAAGCGTTTCGCCTACGGGGTCGCCGCGATGGCCGCGCTGATGGCACTGCCGCTGCTCGCGTGGAATCTGCCGTCGCTCGCCTGCTGCCTGTTCCTGGCGGGCTGCGCCACCGCGCCCACCATGGTCACGGGCATGACAATGGTCCAGTCGCTGGTGCCCGCCGACCGCCTCAATGAGGGCATGACGCTCGCGGTCACGGCCATCCTCGCGGGCATTTCCGCGGGTGCGGGCAGTGGCGGCTGGACCGCCCAGCACTTCGCACCCGGCGCCGGCTACTGGATACCCGTGGCCGCGGGGACGCTCGCCGCGCTGACGGCGATCGCTCCTGCCGCCGCCTTCCGGCACCACCGTTGACGCGCTGACCTGCGCCCGGACATGACACAGGCCCCCGCCGACGAGTCGGCGGGGGCCTGCGCCCACATGGGATGAGTGGAGATGGCGGGAATCGAACCCGCGTCCTGTGGTGCGGAACCAGGGCTTCTCCGAGCGCAGTCCGCTGTGCTTTTCTCGGCCCCGGCAGTCACGCGGACAAGCTGCCGACGGGCCCAGTCACTGTTTGATTTCCTTCATGTCCCCGTGACCGGGTCATGAAGTTTAGTTCCCTTGATGATGCCAGGATCCGGGTCGGGAACAGCCCCCGGGCTGACACTCCGCGGAGTCTTCGCTAGCTACTTATTAGGCAGCAAGTGCGAAGGCGGAGGAATCGCTCTTGGAATTGGCGATTATTGGTTGCGACATATGGTTAACGAGATCATTGCCGCTTCCTCGGCTCGCTTCCCCTGCTTCGACATCCCCAGTCGAAACCGATCATCCCCATGTTGATTTTTCAAGGTGCACCACCCGAGGGTGGCTGCTGCCCCCATCGTACGGGAACAACGCTCGTGCGTGCCAGCGCATTCCACCCGGTCAACCGGGTGCCGGCGGCCGTCGGGTGGCGGTCGGGCGGCGCGCGGGTGGCCGGGGGACGCGGGCGGGTCGGGCGACCCGTGCCGTCAGGCGCGCTGGCGGCGGCGGGCGGCCGACATGGCGCGGTCCGACTCACGGCGGTCCTGCTTCTCGCGCAGGGTCTGCCGCTTGTCGTACTCCTTCTTGCCCTTCGCCAACGCGATCTCGACCTTCGCGCGGCCGTCCTTGAAGTACAGGGCGAGCGGCACGATGGTGTGACCGGTCTCCTGCGTCTTGTGGACCAGCTTCTCGATCTCCGCGCGGTGCAGCAGCATCTTGCGCCGCCTGCGGGCCGCGTGGTTGGTCCAGGTCCCCTGGGTGTACTCGGGGATGTGCACGTTGTGCAGCCACGCCTCGCCGTCGTCGAGCTGCGCGAAGCCGTCCACCAGTGAGGCGCGGCCAAGCCGCAGCGACTTGACCTCGGTGCCCGTGAGCACCAGGCCCGCCTCGAAGGTGTCCAGGATGTGGTAGTCGTGCCGCGCCTTCTTGTTCTGCGCGATCAGTTTGCGACCCGTCTCTTTAGCCATAGCCGGGCCATTGTCGCACTAGGAGGGGGGTCCGAGGCCAGCGAATACCTCGCGGCTGTCGGCCAGGGGGTCCTGCCCGTCCGGAACCCTGACGTCGGGCTCTATGCCGTGCCCGTCGACACCGCGGCCGTCGGGGAGCCGGTAGTGCCCGACGGTCAGTTCGGCGACGGAGCCGTCCGCCAGGGTGCTGGGCATCTGGACCGAGCCCTTGCCGAAGGTGCGGGAGCCGATGACGACCGCCCGGCCGCGGTCCTGGAGCGCTCCGGCGAGGAGTTCCGCGGCACTCATGGTGCCGCCGTCCACCAGTACGACGAGCGGCACCGTGGTGTCGCCGCCGTCCGCCGCGTACAGCGCCTGCTGTTTGCCGTGGACGTCGTAGGTGGCGACCAGTCCGCCGTCGAGGAAGGCCGAGGCCACCGCGACCGCTTCCTTGACCAGTCCGCCGGAGTTGCCGCGCAGGTCGAGCAGGACGCCGCGCCGGGCGTCGTGTACGGCGGCCCGTACCTGGGCCCCGACGCCGACGGCGAAGGAGTCGATCGCGACCACCGTGGGGCCGTCGGCGGCGCGCTGCACGGTGACCGCCTCGGTGGCCAGGGTGGCGCGACGCAGAGTGACCGACCAGCTCCGGTCCGCGCGCTGGACGCCGAGCCGCACCTGGCTGCCGGGCACATTGTCACCCCGCAGGTCGGCGACGACCTCGGTGACCGCCAGACCCGTGCACTTGGTGGCGTCGATGGTCCGCAGCAGGTCGCCGACGCGAATTCCGGCACCTTGTGCGGGGCTTCCGGCCTGCACCCTGGCGACCTCGATCTCGCCGCCGTCCCCGCGCCGCACCCAGATGCCGACGCCGACGTAGTGGCCGTCCAGCGTCTGCTGGAGGCCGGCGTACTCCTGGGCGGTGTAGAAGGACGACCAGCGGTCGCCGCTACGGCTGACCAGCTTCTCGACGGCCTCCGAGCCGACCTTGCCGTCGGCGATCTCCTGGGCGATCCGCCCGGTGTCGACGTGGTCGGCGTTCGCGCCGTCGGTGCCGTCGGCCCCGTCGGCGTCCGCGGCGTCGTCCGTGCCGCTGGAGGCGCTCGGGGAGCCCGCGGGGCTGCCGGTGGCCGCGGCATGCGTGGTGAGGGCGGTACGGCCGTCAGCGACCGTCTCGGCGGAGATGCGCGCGGTGCGCGGTGCCCGCCCGTCCGGCTGAGTCAGTCCGCTGGCCGCCGCCCCGGTGGCCAGCAGGGTGCTGAACACCAACGTCAGGGTGGCCCCGCGGCGCAGGCTGCGGGGCTTCCCGAAAAGCAACGGGCCGGACATGGCCGGAAGTCTAGGACAGAAACGGGCACCGTACGGAAGGTTGCCGCCACCTGTGCCGCGCTCGGGCCGCACTTCGGTCAGACCTTCAGATACCTGCGCAGAGCGACGAATGCGGCGAGGGCCGGCATCACGACGCCGATCAGCAGCACCAGTGGCAGCACCTTGACCACCGAGTCCCAGCCCAGGAACGACACCAGGGGGATCTTCTCCTGGAGCTTGAGGCCGGCGTCGATCATGAAGTACCGCCCGCCCAGCAGCATTCCGCAGGCGAGACCGGCGCCGACGAGCCCGGCGAAGGCCGCCTCCATGATGAACGGCATCTGGATGTAGAAGCTGGACGCGCCCACCAGGCGCATGATTCCGGTCTCCCGGCGGCGGCTGAACGCCGAGACGCGCACGGTGTTGACGATCAGCAGCATCGCCACCGTGAGCATGAAGGCGAGAACCACCCATGCCACGTTGGTCATACCGTTGAGCAGGCTGAACAGGTTCTGCAGCACCTTGCGTTGGTCTTCGACGGACTGGATGCCGGGGCGGCCCTGGAACGCGCTGGCCACGACGGCGAACTTGGTCGGGTCCTTGAGCTTGACCCGGTAGTTCTCCTGCATCTGGTCCGGCGTGACCGAGCTGACCAGGGGCGAGTTCTTGAACTGCTCCTGGTAGTGCTTGTACGCCTCTTCCGCCGTCTCGAAGTAGACCTTGTCGACGATCGGCAGCTTCTGCAGGTCGGCCTTGATCTCGGCCTTCTGGTCGTCGGTGACGGCCCCCTTGGCGCAACTGGGTGTCGTCGCCGCGTCACCCTTGTTGCACATGTAGATGGTGACCTGGACCTTGTCGTACCAGTAGCCCTTCATCGAGTCGACCTGCTTGTTGGCCAGCAGGGCGCCACCGGTGAGGGCGAGGGAGAGCGCGACGGAGATGATGACGGCGAAGGTCATCGTGAGGTTGCGGCGGAGTCCTACGCCGATCTCCGACAGGACGAACTGGGCGCGCATGGTGTCTGGTTGTCCTTTCAGGGGGTGGTGACTACTGCCGTACGACTAGTGCTGGTAGCCGTAGACACCGCGCGACTGGTCGCGCACCAGCCGCCCCTTCTCCAGTTCGATGACGCGCTTGCGCATCTGGTCGACGATGTTCTGGTCGTGCGTCGCCATCACCACGGTGGTGCCGGTCCGGTTGATCCGGTCCAGCAGGCGCATGATGCCGACGGACGTCTGGGGGTCCAGGTTTCCTGTCGGCTCGTCCGCGATCAGCAGCATCGGGCGGTTGACGAAGGCACGCGCGATCGCCACCCGCTGCTGCTCACCGCCGGACAGCTCGCCGGGCATACGGTCTTCCTTGCCCGCCAGGCCGACCAGGTCCAGGACCTCGGGGACCGTCTTGCGGATGGTGCCGCGGGCCTTGCCGATCACTTCGAGGGCGAACGCCACGTTCTCCGCGACCGTCTTGTTGGGCAGCAGCCGGAAGTCCTGGAACACCGTGCCGAGCTGGCGCCGCATCTGCGGCACCTTCCAGTTCGACAGCCGGGCGAGGTCCTTGCCGAGCACGTGCACCGCACCCGTGTCCGTACGCTCCTCGCGCAGGATCAGCCGTAGGAAAGTCGACTTTCCGGAGCCCGACGAGCCCACCAGGAAGACGAACTCCCCCTTCTCGATCTCCAGTGTCACGTCCCGAAGTGCGGGACGGTTCTGTTTGGGGTAGGTCTTGGTGACGTTGTCGAATCGGATCACGTTCGCACCAGGGTCGGCCGGATAGGGGATGTGGGGGTGACCCTACGCGAAGCGCTCACGGGTGCGCAGTCGCCGTGTGCGGTTGGTGGGCTGCGCCACAGGGCACACTCGGACAAACCCGTCATTGACCGCGCTACGCCCCATCCCGGCCCGCCCCCGGCCCGCCGCTGCGCCCGTGGGCCGCGCCGATTCCCGCGGAAGCTGGCACAGTGGAACGAGGACGGGTGAGTACGCCGCCCTTCCCCCGGGAACACTTGGGTTCCCCGGATCGTTCACCGGACGGAGGAGGAGATCGCATGACGTGCGACCGACTGGTGTGCGCCAACTGCGCCGGACCGGTGAGCGAGGGCCGCTGCCCCGTATGCCGCGCCAACCGCGCCCGCCTCGAACGCGAAAACCCCTGGTCCAACATCTCCCCCGCCGCCCTCATAGCCCTCCTGGCGGCCCTCCTGGCCGTAGTCCTGGTAGTGGAGCACGCCACGGCGTAGGGCCGAATTCGGCTGGCCCGGAAAGCGACGAGATCCCCCACGGGAAGCTCTGACCGTCGATTCGGGGTTGCGACTCCAGAAAGCCCAGTCGCGCCCGCAGCAATCTCCACTCCACGACCTCTTCCGGAACTTCGATCTCGACATCGAATTTACCTGAGGAGGCCGTCTGAAGTGCATGTTCCCCCTGAGGCGAGGGGTCTCCAGAGCCTCCACTCTCATTATTTCACCCGCCACGGAACTCGCCGTATTGCATTATCCACGACCCAAGTATTGGTAACGCGCACAGGCAAATACGAGACGGTTTGAGTCTGCTTTCCCGGCCTGCGGGTGGAGCCTGAGAGGGCTTAAGAGGCTTGGGGGCTTTGACCTCCGGAAGAGGACGGGCCCCCCAGCGGCGGCGGGAGGGCGGTAGGAGAGCAGAGGGGCCCGGAACGCTGTGCGTTCCGGGCCCCGTCTTTGTGCGGTGCTACTGGGTGCTGCTCAGCCGCGGTGTCAGGCGGCGTTGCGGCGCGAGACCAGGCGCGGGGTGAGGCGGAAGCCGACACCGCCCGCGATCAGGGTCGCGGCACCGACGAGCAGGAAGGTGGTGCCGTTGGAACCGGTCTCAGCGAGCTGCTGAGTGGTCTGGCCCTGCGGGACCTGCTGGGTGTTGTCGGTGCCGGTGTTGTTGTTCCCGCAGTCGACGCTCTCACCGGTCAGGGTGCAGGTGTTGTTGTTCCCGCCGGTGGCGGAGCCGGTGGAGCCCGAGGTGGAGCCCTTCGAGGTACCCGCGCTGGTACCCGCCGACGTACCGCTGGACGTACCGGTGCTGGTGCCGGCGCTCGTGCCGGTCGAGGTGCCCGTGGACGTGCCGGTGCTGGTGCCGGTGGACGTGCCCGTCGAAGTACCGGTCGAGGTACCCGTGGAGGTGCCCGTGCTGGTACCGGTCGACGTGCCGGTGCTGGTGCCCGTGGACGTACCGGTCGAGGTACCCGTGGAGGTGCCCGTGCTGGTACCGGTCGAGGTGCCCGTGGACGTACCCGTCGAAGTACCGGTGGACGTACCCGTGGAGGTGCCGGTCGAGGTACCGGTCGTGGTGCCCTCGGTGGTGCCGGTCGAGGTACCCGTCGACGTGCCGGTGGACGTACCGGTCGAGGTACCCGTGGTGGTGCCCTCGGTGGTGCCGGTGGACGTACCCGTCGACGTGCCCGTGCTGGTGCCCGTGGAGGTACCCGTGCTGGTCCCGGCGGTGGCGCCGGAGTCGTCACCCGCCGTCGCGCCGGCGGTCGCGCCCGAGTCGTCGCCCGCGGTCGCGCCCGCGGTGGCGCCGGAGTCGTCGCCGACGCTCGCCGAGACATTGACCTTGACGCCCGAGTCATTGGTGACGGCCTGGGCGGCGCCCACAGCTGTCAGGGAGGCGCCGGCCGCGATCACCGCGGCTGCGGCGATGCGAGTGACGCGCAACCGTGTGTTGGCCTTGCTCATGTGTCAACTACCCCCAGTAGATGTCTGCTTGAGGCTGCGCAGCCATGGGTAACGGTGTCACTGGGAGGAATCGGTGCGCTCGCCCCCGTGCGCTTACGTTTCATTCATGCGCATGCCGCGCAACACCCTCGCGGCTTTCTCTGGCACCGTCAAGGTCATTAAGCACACAATGTGCCAAGTGCCCGGTTCTGCCCGGCACTTCTCCACACGGCTGTGACATGAGCAACGCCAAAGGCACGCGGGAGAAGGGGAATTGCCCGGGGGAAGGGGGCGAGGACGGCCCGGGGGCGGCCGGTGAGCCCCCCGGGGGTGCCGGGGGGGACGGGGCTTAGGCGGCGGCCTTTTCGCGGCTCTTGCGCCAGCGGATGCCCGCCTCGATGAAGCCGTCGATGTCGCCGTCGAGGACGCCCTGGGGGTTGCCGACCTCGAACTCGGTGCGGAGGTCCTTGACCATCTGGTACGGGTGCAGGACGTAGGAACGCATCTGGCTGCCCCAGGAGTTGCCGCCGTCGCTCTTGCCGAGGGAGTCCATGAGGGCCTGCTCCTCCTGGCGGCGGCGCTCGAGGAGCTTGGCCTGGAGGACGTTCATGGCGCTCGCCTTGTTCTGGATCTGGGAGCGCTCGTTCTGGCAGGAGACGACGATGCCGGTGGGGATGTGGGTGATGCGGACCGCGGAGTCGGTGGTGTTGACGCCCTGGCCGCCGGGGCCGGAGGCGCGGTAGACGTCGACGCGCAGCTCGGACTCGTCGATCTCGACGTGGTCGCTCTGCTCGACGACGGGGAGCACCTCGACGCCCGCGAAGGAGGTCTGGCGGCGGCCCTGGTTGTCGAAGGGCGAGATACGGACCAGGCGGTGGGTGCCCTGCTCGACGGAGAGGGTGCCGTAGGCGTACGGGGCCTTGACCACGAAGGTGGTGGACTTGATGCCCGCCTCCTCCGCGTACGAGGTCTCGAAGACCTCCGTCGGGTAGCCGTGCCGCTCGGCCCAGCGCAGGTACATCCGCTGGAGCTGCTCGGCGAAGTCCGCGGCGTCGACGCCGCCCGCCTCGGCGCGGATGTTGACCAGGGCCTCACGGGCGTCGTACTCGCCGGACAGGAGGGTACGGACCTCCATCTCGTCCAGCGCCTTGCGGACCGACGCCAGCTCGGACTCGGCCTCGGCGCGGGTGTCCGCGTCGTCCTCGGCCTCGGCGAGCTCGAAGAGTACGGCGACGTCGTCGATCCGGCCGCGCAGTGTCTCGGTCTTGCGCAGCTCGGCCTGGATGTGCGAGAGACGGCTGGTGATCTTCTGCGCGTTCTCCGGGTCGTCCCACAGGGACGGCGCCGCGGCCTGCTCTTCGAGTGCGGCAATGTCAGCCCGCATCCGGTCGAGGTCGAGGACGGCCTCGATCGACCCCATGGTCGAGGACAGGGACTTCAGCTCTTCGGATACATCGACGATCGCCACCCCACCAGCCTACCGGCTGGCCGGAGGGACGTAGCCGCCCGTGGTCGGGGGCGGCGCCCCGGCCCCGTAACGCCTCAGAGTGACGACGCCGCCCGGGCCAGGGTGCCGTCCGAGGTGCGGGTGTAGAGCTCCAGGGTGTGGCCGGAGGCCGTCGCTCCCACGGGGCCGGGGGCCGCTGAGGTCAGGGGGGCGGTCTCCCAGGGGCCGTCGGTGGGGGCGGCGGCCTGGGCGCCGGGGGTGAAGGCGTAGAGGCGGCCGTCGGCGGCCACCACGTCGGGGCGGACGGTGGTGTCCAGGCCGCGGACGACCTGGGTGGGCCGCCATGCGCCGCCGGAGTAGGGCAGCCGCAGGACGGCGCCGTCGGCCTTGCGGACCACGAAGGCGTCCAGCGTGCCGCGGGCGCGGGAGACCAGCGCGGGAGCGGCGGTGATCCGGCCGGCGGTCGGGACCAGAGCCCAGGCGTTCCAGCGGTCGCCGACCAGGGAGGCGGTGACGAGGTCGCCGCCGACCCGGCCGACGAGGTCGATCCGGCCCGGCTCCGAGGACGCGGCGGCGGGCGCGGCGTCGAAGTGGGTCCGCTCGTCGACCTGCGACCAGGCGTTCCAGTGGCCGGAGGCCGGCCCGGAAGCGGACCCGGACCCGGAACCGCCCCCCACCAGCGTGCGGCGGTAGAGCAGGCCGTCCGTCCCCAGCCCGAACAGGTCGATCCGCCCGGCGCGGTCGGAGACGGCCGCCGGGTCGTCGGCGAGGCTTATCCCGGTCAGCCGGTGCCACTGGCCGTAGCCGGAGCCGTCGCGCACCACGTACCAGACGTTCTTGTCGGCGCCGCGCGCGAAGACGTACGTGGCGCCGTTCACGGTGAGCGCGCGGGGGCCGCCGAGGAGGCGTACGCCCGCGGCGGGGACGTCGGTGAAGGCGGTCCACTGCGGGAGGCTGACCGGCGCGCCCGTGCGGCCCTGCGGGGAGGCGGCGCCCGCGGTCGGCGCCTTCGGGGTGCCGTGGGTGGTGGTGGGGGTCGGCGGGGTGTCGTCGCGCGAGGTGCCGGAGTGGGAGCCCGAGCCGGAGCCCGCGGTGGCGATGCCCCAGCCGCCGAGGCCCGCGACGGCCAGCGCGGCGGCAGCGGCGGCGGCGAATTTGATACGGCGCTGCCGCACGGCGTCGGAGACCGCGCGGTGCCGGGGGCTGGCCGGGCGGCCGGGGGCGGAGGCGCGGCCCGCGGTGCCGCGGGCGGCCTTCCCGGCCCGGGAGGCGGCGCCGAAGCCCGCGAGCTCCTCGGCGGACGGCAGCTTGATGCTGGTGTGGGTGTCGCGGCTGGAGTCGGGGGCGGCGCCGCGGACCAGCGGTACGGCGCCGCGCGGGCGGTCGGCGGCCAGCCGCGGGCCCGAGCCGGGCGCGGGCAGCGGTTCGGAGAAGGCGTCGCCGTACGGGTCCTCGTCGTCGGCGCCGGCCTGGCCGCTCTCGGTGCCGGGCGCGGCGACGTCGAGCGCGGGCAGACCCGCGAGGCCCGGCAGCAGGTCGCGCAGCCGGGCGCCCAGCTCGCCCGCGGTGAGCCGGGACGCGGGGGCCTTGGCCAGGCACGGGGCGAGGATCTGCCACAGCTCGTCGGGCAGTCCCGGCAGCGGGGCGACGGTCTCGGTGACATGGCGGCGCAGCACCGCGCCGGGGTGGCCGCCGCCGAACGGGGTGAATCCGGCGAGGAGTTCGTACAGCACGGTGGCCAGCGCGTAGATGTCGACCGAGGCGCGCGGCGGCAGGCCCTCGATGATCTCGGGCGCCAGGTAGTCAGGGGTGCCGATGATGCGGGTGGCGCGGGTCCTGCGCGGGGAGTCGACGAGGCGGGCGATGCCGAAGTCGGTGAGGAGCGCGGGCGGGGCGCCGCCGGGGCCGGGCGCGGCGGCCGAGTCCAGCAGGACGTTCTCCGGCTTGACGTCACGGTGGACGACGCCCGCGGCGTGCGCGGCGGCGAGGCCGTCGGCGACGTCGGCGGCGATCGCGACGGCGGCCTCGGGGCTGAGGCGGTGCTCGCGCTCCAGCCGGGAGCGCAGGTCGGTGCCGCGCACCAGGTCCATCACCAGGGCGAGGTCGCTGCCGTCCACCACCAGGTCGCGGATGCCGACGATGTGCGGGTGGTCGAGGGAGAGCAGCGCGGTGCGCTCCTGGACGAAGCGGCCGACGAGGTCCTGGTCGGAGGCGAGGTCCTCGCGCAGCAGCTTGATGGCGACCGGGCCGTCCGGGCCCTCGCCGAGCCACACCGTGCCCGCGGATCCCCGCCCGAGCACCTGGTGGGCGGTGTACCGGCTGCCGATCTTCCTGGCCAAGGCTGCTCCGACTCCTCCGACGGTCCGTCGCGTTGGCGACAAAGCTACGCGGGTCAGGGGCCGTTCGGGATACGTGCAGCCGGTCACTAGGCGTTCTGCCGGAGAAATCACCCTCTGGAAGTCGACAAATCACCAAGGTGAGGGCAGGTGGAGGGCGTGCGGGACCACAAAAGGGCAACGCGCGGGAACGCGAAGAGCGGGACGGAGTGGATCTAGAGGAGCGGGAGCGAGTGGATCTCGGGTCAGCCCGAGCCGCTGGTGCCGCCGTTGGAGCCGCCGCCCGAATCCCCGGTGATCGACGAGAGCTTGTCGTAGACCGTGTGGACCCAGCTGGACGTCGCGTCCCAGAGGTTCTGGGTGCTGTGCACCCACTCGGGCAGCGGGGTGGTGTACCAGACGATCACGAAGAGCACGACGAGCACCAGCACCACCGTGAAGCAGCCCTTGAGGCAGCCGAGGCCCGGGATCTTGACCGGGTTCGCGCTGCGGCGGCGCGGCTCCCGGGGCTCGCGCTGCGGGCGCTCCTGCGCGGGCGGGCGCTGCGGCTCGTAGTGCTGGGGCTGCGGCTGCTGGTAGCGCGGCTGGGGCTGGGCCTGCGGCTGCTGATAGGGCTGCTGGTACGGCTGGGCGTACCCCTGCTGCTGTCCGTACCCCTGCTGCTGGGGCTGCGGGGCCCGCTGCGGCTGGCGGTGCGGGCGGCGGTTGGGGAAGCCCGGCGGGTAGTCCTGCTCGGGGGCCGCGTACCGCACC
The DNA here is from genome assembly GCF_040680795.1 of Streptomyces sp. NPDC051976. Lineage (NCBI taxonomy): Bacteria > Bacillati > Actinomycetota > Actinomycetes > Kitasatosporales > Streptomycetaceae > Streptomyces > Streptomyces sp. NPDC051976. The sequence goes on along the minus strand of NZ_JBFAXL010000030.1, from coordinate 13,210 downwards.
TCGGTCTGTTCGTTGCGCTGCCTGGCGGCGCTGAGCTGCGACTCCCACGGGTGCGGGCCCTGCGCCTGCGGCTGGCTCTGCCGGTCGCCGCCCGGCACCGGCGGCATCACCCGGGTGCGGTCGCCGTCCTGGCGGCCGGAACCGGAACCCGATCCGGAGTCGGAACCGGAGGAGCCCGCGCCGGAGCCGAAACCGGCCCCCGGGAGCTGCCCGGTGACGGCGTTGGGGTCGTACCGGCCGCCCTGCCCGGCGCCCTGGCCGGAGGGCAGCACTTCGGTGGGGTCGGCATCGCCCGTTCGGGTGCCGCCGCCGTTGCCGGTGCCCGGGACGAGGGTCGGGGTCGGGTCGGGGCCCAGCAGCGCCGCGACGCCCAGGGCCGCCTCGGCCGCGGCCGGGCTGGCGTGCACACCGATGCCCCCGGCGACGACCCGCAGCGCGCGGGCCAGGTTCTCGGCGCTGGGCCGCTGCGACGGCTCCTTGCGCAGGCAGCGCTCGATGACGGTCCAGAGCGGCTCCGGCACCGTGGTGGGGCGGCGCGGCTCCTCGGTCAGGTGCGCGTGCAGCACCTCGATGGCGCTCTCGCCACGGAACGGCGGACGCCCGGTGACCAGCTCGTACAGCAGGATTCCGGCGCCGTAGATGTCCACGGCCGAGGTCTGGGGACGGCCCTGGGCGGACTCGGGCGCGACATAGGCGGGAGTGCCGACGAACTCGTGCGTACGGGTGACGCCGGGCGAATCCGCGAGCCGGGCGATGCCGAAGTCGGTCAGCATCGGGTGCATCCGCTCGGTGCCGTCCTCGCCGGTGACGGTGGCGAGCAGCACGTTCGCGGGCTTGAGGTCGCGGTGCACCACGCCGTCGGCGTGGCTGGCGGCGAGCGCGTCGGCGACGGCCGCGGTGAGCAGGGCGGCGCCCACCGGGCTGAAGGGGCCGTTCTCCCGGAGGTAGCGGTGCAGGTCAGGGCCGTCGACGAGGTCCATGACCAGGGCGAGCAGATCGCCCTCCACCACCAGGTCGCGGACCCGGACGATGTGCGGGTGCCGCAGCCGGACGAGCACCGAGCGCTCCCGCAGGAAGCGCATCACCACGTCCGGATCCTCGGCCAGCTCTTCCTTGAGCACCTTGACGGCGACGGCGGTGCCCTCTTCGTCGCGCACCTGGCCACGCCAGACGGTGCCAGTGGCGCCGCGTCCCAGCGGCTCCTCCAGAAGGTATTTGCTGCCTACCGGCCGCACGTCTCGCGCTCCCTGCTCCGTTTCGGCTTGCCCTGCTTCGGCCCGCCGGGTTCGGCGTGCCTGGTCCGGCCCCAGCGTAGTGCCGCCGCCGGACCCTGTCCGGACAGCTCAGCCGGATTCCCAGGTAGGACGCCGACCGTAGGTTGTTGGTTGCGTCACGTGGCGACAGTTGTGACGGAGGGGATAACGCGGGGGGCCGGACTTCGAGAGATCGGCCGATTTGTGACCGGCAACGGTCATGAACGGGGGTTTTCCGATCGGTGTCCGATCAGCTTCCGGCATGGAATGATCGCAGCCCGGTCGTTCAAGATCACTGATGGTGGGACCGGGGGCGGGCTGTCGGTGGCGGGTGGGAGGATGCACCCGTACGGTCCGGATGGGGCAACGGGGGCCCCGCCGCTCGTGCTTGTACGTGTCGACGCGCCCGCGCGTGGCCGGGGAGGGGACTTCCTGCCGCATGCCGGGCAGAAGGGGAGCGCGGACGAGATGCAGATCCGGCTGACCGTCCTCGGGCCGCGGAGCGGTCGCGCCGCGCGCGCCTGCGACGTGCTCATCACGGCGCCCGCGGGCACCGCGCTGGGGGCGGTGGCCGGTGCGCTGGCCTCGGCCGCCGGGTCGGGGCAGCCGGCGAGGTCGGCCAGCTCCTCGGTCGCGCTCTTCGCGGGGGCGCAGCGGCTGGCGCCCACCGCCGTGCTCGGAGTGCCCCCGCTGGTCGACGGCGCCCTGCTGTCCCTGCACGCCCCCGCGGGGCAGCCCGGTGACCACGGTCAGTACGGCCAGTTCGGGCAGTACGGCAGGCCGACCGCGGAGTCGGCCAGGCTGCATGTGATCGGCGGTCCCGACGCGGGCGGAGTCCATCTGCTGCAGGGCGGCCAGGCCCGGATCGGGCGGTCGGCGGACGCGGACGTGCCGCTGGACGACCCGGACGTCTCCCGGCTGCACTGCGAGATCGCCGTCGGCGCGGACGGCCGCGTCACCGTGGCGGATCTCGGCTCCACCAACGGCACCACGCTCTCCGGTCGCCCGGTCGGAGCGCACCCGCTGCCGCTGCTCCCGGGCGCGCTGCTGCGGATCGGCGAGTCGACGCTGCGGCTGGAGGCGGCGGGCTCCGCGGCTCCCGCGGCGCTGGCCGCCGTCGCGGACTCCGACGGCCATCTGCGTGTCTCCCTGCGCGACGCCCCCTGGCCGTCCACCCCGCCGCCGCCCACGGAGGACCCCTCCACGGCGGCCACCCATGGCGCGGGCTTCTCGGTCCCCGCCGACGTGGCCGGCCGACCGGGCCGCCAGGCCACGAGCGGCACCGACCACACGGCCTCGCGGCCCGGTGGAGCCGAAGGGTTCCCGGGCGGCAGGACCGGAGGGGACGCCCACGGTGCCGCCTCCCGGCCAGGACCCGAGGGGTTCCCGGGCAGGACCGGCCAGGACGCCGACCGCGCCGCCGCCCGGCCCGGTGGGCACGACGGCGGTACGGCTCCCGGCGCCCCCGGCAGCGGCGGCCGGGACAGCGGCTTCCCGGGCGGCGCCCCGGCCCAGCGGCCGACACGGCCGCCGATCCCGGCGCAGAGCGCGGCACCGGCGCAGGACCGGCCGCCCGCCGCGCCCGGCTCCCCCGCCGGTCACGGCGGCACGGGCTCCGGCCAGGGCGGCGCGGACACGGACTGGGAGCTGCGCGGGCTCGGGCAGGTGCCGGGGGACGGCGCGGAAGCCTTCCAGGACGCTTCCGGCCGGTCACACACCCGCCGAGCGACCCCGGGCCAATCGGGCGGCGGACGCGGCCCTCACCCCGAGGACCAGGGCGATCCGGCCGACCAGCCCGATCGGCATGCCCCCGACAGCGGGCGCCGGGCCACCGGCGAGCGGCGGGGACGGGTCGTCGTGGCGGGCGGGGCCGAGCAGGACCGCGGCGGCGAGGGGCGCGGGGTCGTCGGGTCGATAGGCGCCTGGGCGCGGCGGCGGCTGGCCGGCGGCAAGAGCACGGTCGAGGGCGGCGAGGGCGTGGGCGCCGGTGAGGCCGACGCGCTGCGCGAGCGCTGGCCCGACGCGGCGGCCGTCCTGCTGACGGTGCTGGGCCCCGGGCGGCGGCTGTGGGAGCGCGGCGCCGGCCACCCCGACGCGCTGACCGTACGGCTCGGCACCGCGGACCTGCCGTCTGAGGACGGCACCCGGCGGCTGAGCGGGGTGCCCTTCACCGTGGACCTGCGCGGGCCGCGCACCGCCGCCCTGACCCTGGCCGGGCCCCGGCCGCGGCTGGCCGGGCTGGCCCGCGCGGTGCTGGCGCAGCTGTGCGCCCTGCACTCCCCCGCCACCCTGGAAGTCGTCCTGGTCAGCGCGGACCGGGCCCGTACCGCCGACCAGCGGGCCGAGGAGTGGTCCTGGCTCAACTGGCTGCCGCATCTGCGGCCCGCCCACGGCCAGGACTGCAGGCTGCTGCTGGCCTTCGACCGGGACCAGGCCGAGGCCCGTACCGCCGAGATCGTGCGCCGTCTGGAGGCGGGACCGCTGGGCGCGGGCTGGGCCGGTGCCGCGCCCGCCGCGGTGTCCGAGGCCGCGGCGGCCCACGAGGGGCCGTTCACGCTGCTCGTGGTGGACGGCGACCCGGGTTCCGCCACGCTGCGCGAGACCGCGGCCAGGATCGCCGCGGCCGGTCCCTCGGTCGGCGTCCATGTGCTGTGTCTGGCGGAGCAGGGCGAACGCCCCGCAGTCGGCAGCGGCATCGTGGCCCGGCTCTCCGGAGACGTCGCGACCACGCTGCACATCGAGCCCGCGGGCATCGCGGGCGCCGCCGCGCAGCCGTCGCTCGCGCCCGACGAGATCGTGCTCGACGCGGTGTCCGCCGCCTGGGCCGAGCACTTCGCGCGGGCCCTGGCGCCGCTGCGCGAGGCCGACGCGGAGGCGTCAGGAGCCCGCTCCCGGCACGCCCTGCCGGGCGCGGTCCGGCTGCTGGACGAGCTGGATCTCGCGCTGGCCACTCCCGCCAAGATCGGTGCCCGCTGGGCGGCGGCGCCCACCGCGGTCGGCACGGCCACCGCGGTGCTCGGCGTCGGCTCCGGCGGGCGGGTCGCCGTCGACCTGCTGGCGGAGGGGCCGCACGCGCTGGTGGGCGGCGCGCCCGGCGCGGGCAAGACGGAACTGCTGCGGTCGGTCGCGGCAGCGCTGGCCGCGGGTGAGCGGCCCGACCGGCTCTCCCTGGTGCTGGTCGACGGCGCCGGTCAGGAGCGCGGCGAGGGCCTGCGGGCCTGCGCCGACCTGCCCCATGTCTCGACGCATCTGGTGGCCTCCGATCCGGTACGGATGCGGGAGTTCGCCCAGGCGCTCGGCGGCGAGCTGAAGCGTCGGGCCGAGATCCTCGACGGCCAGGACTTCGCCGCCTGGCACGCGGACCGGCTGGTGGCGGCGACCGTGCCGCACCAGTCCGGACGCGGCGGGCGTACGGCGACCGGGCGGAACGCGGATCCGCAGGCCGCGGCCGCCCAGGTCCCGGGGCAGGCGGACGCCCAGGCGGCAGCGGTCCCCCCGCAAGGGACCGCGCGCGCCCAGGTCCCCGCGCGGCCCGACGCGCGGGCGGCGACGCATGAAGCCCCGCAAGGCGCCGCGCGCCCGGAGGCGCCGGGACAGGCAATAGCCCAGGCCCAGGGCGCGCCCCAGCCCGCGCTCCCCCGCCTGGTCGTGGTGGTCGACGACTTCGACGCGCTGGTCGCGCCGGGCCTGGGCAGCACCGGCAGACCGGCGGCGGGCAGTGTCGTACGGGCGCTGGAGGCGGTGGCGCGGGACGGCGGGCCGCTGGGCGTGCATCTCGTGGCGTCGACCGGGCGCCCGGAGCGTACGGCGGGTACCGAGGCGGACCAGCGGTCGCGGCTGCGGATCGCGCTGCGGATGCCGGACCCGGAGTCGGCGGCGCTGCTGGTGCATGTCGAGGATCCGGCCGGTCTTGACGACTCGGTGCCGGGGCGCGGCTATCTGCGCAGGCCGGGCGGGGGCGTGACGCCGTTCCAGGCGGGCCGGGTCAGCGGCCGCATCCCGCGTACGGCGACGCTGCGGCCGACGGTCGTACCGCTGGAGTGGGAGCGGATGGGCGATCCGCCCGCGCGCCGCCAGGTGCGCGAGTTGGGGAACGGGCCGACCGATCTCGCCCTGCTGGCCAGCGCGTTGCAGCGGGCCGCCGAGTCGGCCCCCGAGCAGGCCGCGGCGCAGAGCGCGGGCCAGGGCGCCGGCCACTCCGACCGCGCCGCGGACGACACCTCGGGCGACGCCTCGGACCACGACCCGGGCCGGTCCCCCGGCGGCGGCCCGGTGCCGGGAAAGTCCGCGTCCGGCGCGTCGGCGGCACCCTTGATCTGACCGCCGGTCCTGGCTCCTGACCCACCTGTAACCCCTCCCGTATGCCGCCTCCGGCGACCGGAAATCCACTCCCACAGGTTTGGTATTCGCTTTGTCCTGAAGGGGGTTGACGCAAGATCACGGCATGGTCACGATCACCCGCACGCCGTGGCCCGCGCCCTTGCGGCCCCCGTTGCCCGGGCGTAGGACAGGACGCCACGGGACTGAGGGGATGGCCAGATGCCTACATCTGACATGCGCGGCAACGACGCTCGACCAACTCCTGGCGGGCGGACCTTAACCGGTCGTCGCACCAGCCGAAACCACCGCACTACGCGCGTCGCGCTCGCCGTCCTGGCGGCGTCCGCACTCGCGCTCACCGCCGCCGCGTGCGGCGGCAGCAAGAAGGACGACGGGAAGAAGTCCTCGAGCCCGTCCGCGTCGAGCCCCTCCTCGGGGCTCCAACTGCCCGACCTGCACGGGCAGAAGCTCGAAGTGGCCGCCGTCTGGACCGGCCCCGAGCAGCAGAACTTCCAGAAGGTGCTGGACGAGTTCGACAAGCGCACCGGCGCCAAGTCCACCTTCGTACCGACCGGCGACAGCCAGTCCACCTTCCTGGGCACCAAGATCGAGGGCGGGGCGCCGCCGGACGTCGCCTTCCTGGCACAGAACGGCGTCCTCCACCAGTTCGCCGACAAGGGCTGGCTCAAGCCGCTCGGCCCGGAGGCGCAGGCCCAGCTGAGCCAGAACTTCTCGCCCGGCTGGCAGAAGCTCGGCGCGTGGAAGGGCAAGCAGTACGGCATCTACGCGAAGGTCTCCAACAAGTCGCTGATCTGGTACAACAACGCGGCGTTCAGCAACGCGGGCGCGTCCGTGCCGAAGACCTGGGACGACTTCCTGAAGACCGCGGAGACGGTCTTCGAGTCGGGCACCGCCCCGGTGTCGATCGGCGGCGCCGACGGCTGGACGCTCACCGACTGGTTCGAGAACATCTACCTCTCGCAGGCGGGCCCGGAGAACTACGACCAGCTCGCCGCGCACACCATCAAGTGGACCGATCCGTCGGTGAAGACCGCGCTGACCACCCTCGGGCAGCTCTTCGGCAAGAAGGACCTGATCGCGGGCGGCACCAGCGGCGCGCTCGCGGCGGACTTCCCGAAGTCGGTGACGCAGACGTTCACCGGCAACCCGCCGGCCGCCGCGATGGTCTACGAGGGCGACTTCGTCTCGGCGTTCATCGGCGCCAACACCAAGGCGAAGGTGGGCACGGACGCGAAGGTCTTCCCGTTCCCCGCCGTGGGCAGCGGCAAGCCCCCGGTGGTCAGCGGCGGTGACGTGGCGGTGGCGCTCAAGGACAGCAAGGGCGCGCAGGCGCTGCTGACCTTCATCGGCTCCACCGACGCCGCCAAGATCTGGGCGCAGGGCGGCGGTTACCTGTCGCCGAACAAGGCGCTCGACATGTCCGCGTACCCGGACGACGTGCAGCGCGGTATCGCGCAGGCGCTGATCGCGTCGGGCGACGACTTCCGGTTCGACATGTCGGACCAGGCCCCGGCCGCGTTCGGCGGCACCAAGGGCCAGGGTGAGTGGAAGGACCTGCAGGACTTCCTCGCCAAGCCCTCGGATGTCGCGGGCGCGCAGGCCAAGCTCGAAGCGGACGCCACCAAGGCGTACGGGAGCTGAGGCCCGATGGCCCCGGTGGCTGACTCCGCCGCGGGGGCAGGGGGTGCCGGTCTCACCGGCGCCCCCGCGCCCCTGCCGGGACCCGCACCCCGGCCGGGCCGCCGCAGGAGCGTGATCGGCACCCGTCCCTGGGTGGCGGCGCTCTTCCTGCTGCCCGCGCTGGTACTGCTGGGCGCGCTGGTGGCGTACCCGATCGCGTACACCATCAAGCGCAGCCTCTACGACGCCGACGACAGCGCCTTCGTCGGGCTGAAGAACTTCGGCACCGTCTTCTCCGACCACGGCATCCTCACCGCCGTCCGCAACAACGCGATCTGGGTGGTGGTGGCCCCGACGGTGGCGACCGCGCTCGGCCTGGTCTTCGCGGTGCTCACCGAACGGGTGAGCTGGGGCACGGCGTTCAAGCTGGTCATCTTCATGCCGATGGCCATCTCGATGCTGGCCGCCGGGATCATCTTCCGGCTGGTGTACGACCAGGACCCGTCACGCGGGGTGGCGAACGCGGTGGTGGTCGCCGTCCATGACACCTTCACCAGCAACGCCGCGTATCCGGGCGCCCGGCCACGGCCCAACAGCGATCTGGCGCCCACCGCGGGCGGCTCGTTCACCTCCAAGTCGACGGCGAGCGTGGGTACCGCGGCGGATCTGCCGCTGATCGGCATCGCGCAGAACAAGCTGCCGTCGGGGGCGCGGGACGCCAAGCCCGCGCCGCCGCAGCCGGGGATGATCACCGGCACCGTATGGCTGGACTTCCGGCCGGGCGGCACCGGCAAGCCCGGGGTGATCGACCCGGGTGAGAAGGCGCTGTCCGGGGTGAAGGTGCAGGCGGTCAGGGACGGCAAGGTGGTGGCGTCGGCGAAGTCCGGGAAGGACGGCACGTACAAGCTGCCCGGATCGGCCGCGGGCGCCCAGCTCCGGCTGCCCGCCTCGAACTTCTCCGGCAAGTACAACGGCATCAACTGGCTCGGCCCCGACCTGGTCACCCCCTCCATCATCGGCAGTTACGTGTGGATGTGGGCGGGCTTCGCGATGGTGCTGATCGCGGCCGGGCTCGCCGGGGTGCCGCGCGAGCTGATGGAGCAGGCGCGGGTGGACGGCGCGAACGAGTGGCAGGTCTTCCGCAAGATCACCGTGCCGCTGCTGGCCCCGGTCCTGGTGGTCGTCATGGTCACGCTGATGATCAACGTGCTGAAGATCTTCGACCTCGTCTACATCATCGCGCCGGGGAACACCCAGTCCAACGCCAACGTCCTGGCGCTCCAGCTCTATCTGTCGTCCTTCGGCGGCGGTGACGACCAGGGGGTCGGCAGCGCGATCGGTGTGATCCTGCTGCTGCTCGTCCTGCCCGTCATGATCTTCAACATCCGGCGGCTGCGCAGGGAGGGACGGCGATGAGCGCGGAGACCCCCGCCCTGAAGGCGACCGGCACCCCCCTCGGCAAGGACACCGGCACGGCGGGGAGCGGCATCGGCAGGCCGCGCCCGCCGCTCGCGGCCCGGCTGGCGGCCCGGGCCGGCGGCGGGGTGATGCGGATCTTCCTGCTGCTGGTGGCGCTGTTCTGGCTGCTGCCCACACTGGGACTGCTGCTCTCCTCGCTGCGCACACCGGCCGACATCTCGGGCAGCGGCTGGTGGAAGGTCTTCACCTCGCCGTCGCAGCTGACCGTCACCAACTACCACCAGCTGCTGAAGAACCACGCCATCACCGACTCGCTCGTCAACACGGCGCTCATCACCGTCCCCACCACGGTGCTGGTGGTGGTGATCGGCTCGCTGGCCGGTTACGCCTTCGCGTGGATGGACTTCCGCGGCCGGGACTGGTGGTTCCTGGCGGTGGTGGCGATGCTCGTGGTGCCGGTCCAGGTGGCGCTGGTCCCGGTGGCCCGGCTCTTCGGCGACATCGGCATCTTCGGTGACATCTCCGGTGTGGTGCTCTTCCACACCGCCTTCGGCCTGCCCTTCGCGATCTTCCTGCTGCGGAACTTCTTCGCGGAGATCCCGCGGGAGCTGCTGGAGGCCGCACGGCTGGACGGGGCCGGTGAGCTGCGGTTGTTCACCCGTGTGGTGATGCCGCTGGGCGGCCCGGCGATCGCCTCGCTCGGCATCTTCCAGTTCCTGTGGGTGTGGAACGACATGCTGGTCGCGCTGATCTTCGCCAACAGCGACTCGCAGCCGATCACGGTCGCGCTCCAGCAGCAGGTACGGCAGTTCGGCAACAACATCGACATTCTGGCGCCGGGCGCCTTCCTGTCGATGGTGATCCCGCTGGCGGTTTTCTTCGCCTTCCAGCGGCAGTTCGTCTCCGGTGTGATGGCGGGCGCCGTCAAGTAGCGGTACGGCCGCACCCCTGACACGGGTGCGGCCACCGGCCAAAGGCGAACCAAAGGCGGCCTTCCGGGATATAACAGTCGCCATGCCACGGAGTTTCCATGTCATCGCACCCGCAGACAGCCGGCCGCCGGAGCCCGCGGCCGACGCGTGGGGGCGAATGGCCGGGCGGCGCGCCGCGTGGTCCGCGTGGGGCCCTTACGTCCTGGTCGCCGCCCTGTTCTGGCTGATCCTCACGGTGGCGGCCCGGCACACCCCGATCAACGGGGACTTCGGGCAGCACGCCTCGGCCGTGGAGCGGGTGAAGGCCGACTGGCTGCACCCGGCCAACCCGCTGCTGCGCGAGTCGGGCACCGGCAGCCCGTACTACTCGCCGTACATCGTGACGCTGGGGCTGCTGGCGCGGGCGACGGGCGCGGCGGGCTGGAAGGTGCTGCGCTGGTGCGGGCCGGTCAACCTGGCGGTGCTGGTCGTCGGCGTCGGCGCGTACGCGCACACCCTCAGCCGGCGGCGGCTCGCCCCGGTCTACGCGCTGCTGGCGTTCACCCTGCTGTGGGGGGTGAACGGGTCCGCGTGGAGCGGCTTCTGCGGGGTGCGGTCGCTGACGCTGGTGGCGTCGTATCCCAGTACGTTCGCGGTGGGCCTGTCCTTCGTGCTGTGGACGCTGGCGGACCGGCTGGCCCGGCGGCCCGCCACCGTCGCGGCGTACGCGGGGCTCGGTGTGCTCGCCGGGATCCTGCTGCTGATCCATCCGATCACGGCGCTGGCGGCGGGTGTCGGGGTGGCGGCGGTGGTCGCGGGCAGGCAGCGCGGCTGGACGCGGCGGGTGGCGGCCCGCTGGGCGGTGACGGTGGGCGCCGCGCTCGTGGTGGCGGCGGTCTGGCCGTACTACGACGTGTTCCGGCTCGCCGGTGACAGCACCGTCGACGCCGTGCACAAGGAGCTGTACGCCCATCTGTGGGGCTGGTACGGGCTGGCGCTCGTGGGGCTGCCCGCGCTGGTACGGCGCGGCCGCACCTGCAGGCGCGACCCGCTGGTGCTGATGTTCGGGGCGGATCTGCTGATCGTCACCTACGGCTGGTTCAGCGGCCATTACACGTACGGGCGGGTGTTCGCGCTGCTGCTGGTGCCGCTGCAGTTCGCGCTCGCCGTCGAGTTGGCCGAGATCCCGCCGTGGACGCTGTTGCGCCGGGTGCTGGCGCCGCTCGCCGCGGTCGCGCTGGGCCTCGGGCTGCTGGCGCAGGCCGGTGCGGTGATGCCGCGGCATGTGCTGGTCCGGACCCTGGAGCGGCCCCGGCCCTGGCCCGGCTACCAGTGGGCCGCCCACCGCATCCCCGTCGGCGCGGTCGTCCTCACCTCCGGCTATCTGCCCATACACGTACTCCCCGCCTACGGTGCCTTCCTCGTCGCCCCCGCCTGGCCCGACCCCTCCACCTCCCTCGCCGACCGCGACCGCCGCTTCGCCGACACCCGCGCCTACCTCGCCCCCCACGCCACCCCGGCCCTCCAGCGGGCCATCCAACAGCGCTACGACGTCAGCTGGTTGCTTCTGACCCGCGGTCAGCGGGTGCCGTTCGACGGCACCGTCATCGCGGCCAAGCCCGCCACCGGCGAACGCCTCGTCCGCCTCGCCGCCCCCGGGTAGTGCCCCGAAGGGGCGCGGACCTCCGTGGCGTTGCCCGGGGGCGGGTAACATCGCAGCGTTCGCCTACCGGGGGGTGCAGAGATCGCCAGGAACGAGAACACCGGTCCACTGCGGCCGTTGCGGCCGCAAGATCCGCGGGAAGTGGCCGGGTACGGCCTGCTCGCGCGGATCGGCGAGGGCGGGATGGGATCGGTGTACCTGTCCCACACCCGCGGCGGGCAGCCGGTCGCCCTGAAGGTGATCCGCCGCGAGTTCGCGCAGGACGAGGAGTTCCGGCAGCGCTTCCAGCAAGAGGTACGGTCGGCACGCCGTGTGCAGGGCTACCACGTGGTGCCGGTGGTGGACCACGACACGACGGGCAACGAGCCGTGGCTGGCCACGACGTACGTACCGGGGCTGTCCCTGGACGACGCGCTCGCGCGGTTCGGCGCGCTGCCGCTGCCCGCGGTGCTGCAGCTCGTGGGGTGCGCCGCCGAGGCGCTGCGCGCGGTGCACGCGGCCGGGGTGATCCACCGCGACCTCAAGCCGAGCAACATCCTGCTGGCGGCGAGCGGCCCCTGGGTGATCGACTTCGGCATCGCGCGGGCGGGTGACTCCACCCAGCTCACCCGTAGCGGCGACCTGATCGGCACCCCGCAGTTCATGTCGCCCGAGCACGCCAACGGCCAGCGACTCACCCCGGCCACCGATGTGTTCTCGCTCGGTCTGATCGCCGCGCTGGCGGCCACCGGACGGCACCCGTACGGCGAGGCGGGCGCGATCACGCTCGCCACCCAGATAGCCAACACCGCGATGCGCCCGCCGGACCTGTCCGGGTACCCCGACGCGCTGCGGACCCTGCTGGAGCGGTGCCTGGCCGCGGACCCCGCCGCCCGCCCCGCCCCCGCCGAACTCGCCGCGCTGTGCGCCGACTTCGCGGGCCGGGACCTGCGCGACTTCACCGGCTGGCTGCCGCAGCCGGTCGCGGCGGAGATCGCCCGCCGCGAGACCGCCGCCCAGCACCCGCCGCAGCCGGAGCCGTTGACCCCGCCGCCGCCGACCGCGGCGCCGCCGACCGGATTCGCCGCCGCGCCGCCGCCCCGACAGGCGCCCCAACAGCCGCCGTTCGGGCCGAGCGGGCCGCCGTCCGGGCCTCCGTCCGGGCCTCCGTCCGAGCAGGACCCGGCGCACAGCGGCCGCATGCAGAAGGTGCGGGCGATCGGCGGCGGGGTGATCGCCGTGGTCCTCGCGGTGACGCTCACCTACGCCTTCACCCGGTCCGGCGGCAAGGACGACCAGAGCGCGAGCGGCGGCCCGACGAGCAGGCCGAGCACGAGCGCCAGCCAGTCGCGGCAGTCGACGCCCACCGCTCCGGACAGCGACGCCCCCACGACCGACGACCCGGCGGCGGACACGGACACCGCGACGCCGACGGGCGCCCCCCAAGTGATCGTCCAGGACCAGAAGTTCATCATCCGCGGGCCCGCCTGGAACACCGGCACCCATGTCGACCTCGACAAGGCCACCGTGCAGCCGAACGGCCAGATCGGTGACACGTCGGACTACGAGATCGAGTACCAGGACTGGGTGGGCGCGAGCATGCGCTTCCTCACCACCTTCGGCAAGGCGGACGGTACGACGTACGAGGCGTGCAAGACGGGCGTCGGGGCCGACGCGCTGTCGGGCGAGATCACCCGGGACGACCTCAACAAGCAGACGTACATCGCCAAGGGCGCCGTCCTGTGCACGATCACCTCGTCGGGCAACCTGGCCATGCTGAAGGTCACCGATGTGACGCCGTCGAGCGACTCGGGCAACGGCATGCCGACGTTCTCCACCCTGCTCACGGTGTGGAAGATGCCGGACGCACCGACGCCTCCGTAGGACCGGAGCCGTAGCCGTAGCCGTAGCGGCTGAACGCCGGAGGGGCGGGGCCGGGCAGTTCGACGCTCACCCGGTCGCCCTGCGCCGCGTCGTCGGCGATGCCCAGCGCCCGGCGCGCCACCTCGAAGGAGCCGGGGGCA